>DNJW01000051.1:32192-37020 GCA_003488965.1 Lachnospiraceae bacterium
CTTTTGCCTAAAGAAGCTGCAGCGGTTATTTCCCGGCAATTCCTAAGGAATCAGGTACAGTCTGAAAGCATAAGATACGATATTGGCAGGAACCGGGGGGAGTGTTTTCACAATTTCCGGGGAATGCGGGACGGAGGTATGGATGGCAGGCAGGACGATAAGGGAGAGACTGGAAGGCAATGAACTGAAAGTATTTTGCGGCTTTTCCATAGTGCTTGTGTTTGTGGCAGGGCTTGTGGGCATGGTAAAGGACGGGCAGGGAGCCGGAGGGGTGATTGGGGGCCTGTGGACGATTATCGTTTCAAGGGATGCCCTGATCACGGATTACTTTGAACTGGCAGGATACGGTTCGGCTCTGATAAATGCTGTGCTTGTGATGGCCATGGGACTGGGGCTGCTGCACCGGGAGGATGTGAAATTTACCGGCCTGACCATGGCTGCCGTTTTCATCAATGTGGGCTATGGCCTGTGGGGCAAGAATCCCGTGAATATCCTGCCTATCCTGCTGGGCGCCTCCGTCTATGCGAAAATACATGGTTACCGGCTGGGCAGATATATGTATACAGCCATGTTCGGCACCAGCCTGGCGCCCCTGGTGACGGAACTGATCTTTCTGCTGCCTTTTGACTGGAGGATAAACATGCTGGTTGCGGTGGGCGCGGGTATTCTGATCGGTTTTGTTCTGCCGGCGCTTTCCGCACACACAGCGTCTGCCCACATGGGATTTACTCTGTTCAATGTGGGATTTTCGGCAGGGATTCTTGCTTTTGTGATGGTCTGTATCCTGGAGTCCTTCGGCCTGGAATGTGAGTCTGTGCTGATCTGGAGGTCGGGAAGGCCGCTGTGGATCGGGCTGGGGCTGTATGGCTATTTCCTGGTGACATTTCTGTATGGATTGTACCTGAACGGGGGACAATTAAGCGGTATCCTGAAGATATGGAAGCATCCCGGACGGGCGGTGGCGGATTTTATCCTGATGGAGGGTGTGGGAAGTACATTGATGAATATGGCAATGGTGGGCGCCATCTGCGAAACCTATATTTACCTGATCGGAGGGGATCTGTCCGGGCCGGTGGTGGGGGCAATCTTGACGGCGTTCGGCTTTGCGGCCTTCGGCGCCCATGCGAAAAACTATCTGCCGGTGCTGTGCGGCGTATACCTTTCCACGTTTATCAACCGGTTTGAGGCTACTACGCCCGGGATACAGCTGGCGGCAATCTTTGCTGTGGGACTGGCGCCGATTGCAGGCCGGTTTGGCGTGATAGCAGGGGTTTTCGCCGGGATGCTCCATGTGGCGATTACCACATGTACCTCACAGATGTACGGGGGCCTGAACCTGTATAATAACGGATTCAGCACCGGCTGGGTGGCAATCATCATGGTGCCTGTGCTGGACAGCTTTATGACAGAATATATACCCAGGGCCAGAAAAATTCGACAGCGTAAAGGTATCAAGAAAGACAGCCAGAATTGATAAATCTATCTTGGGTGAGTATATATGACGGTCGGCATTTCGCTAAAGTATACTGCAAATTTCGCTGGCCTGTAGTACAGATTCCGGCAGTCTTCAGTCTAAAAAAATAGGAAGAGGAAGAAGCAAAAATGTTTGATGAACAAAGGAAAGCCGCAAAAATCGTGGCAGAGCTGACCATGTTTTTCCTGTCAGTGGGGGCTGATGATATCAGCTCCAGTATTAAAAAAGAGGGAAGGCAGGGCGTTATCAGTTTCCATGCCAACTATAGTCCGGAGGAAGCGGATAAGCTGGAGGAACTGAAAGCGTTAGAGGGGCAGCGGAATAACGGCATAGAAGATATCTACTGGGAGCTTGCGGGTTCCGGGAACTTCGGAGAGACCAGCCAGCTGCATCTGGTGGGGATGATGGTGGATAAGGCAGAGATCAGAATGGAAGACGGGTTTGTGGATCTGAAGCTGTATAAGCAGATCCGGGAATAAAAGGCTGATTTTTGCTCCGCGGAAAGGGTAATCGTAAAAATGGGTAAACATGTCCGACGTATCATGCTGCTTTTGCTGCTTGCAATTGCGGTTTATTTGGGTATCCGCTTATATCCGGTATGGAAGGCGGCTGTGTATTTGTCTGAAAATATGGATTTTGCACATTACACTTATGAACTGGAAGTGGAGTTGGACCAGGAAGAGATGCAGAGGGAACAGGGCAGGCTGCTTGAGATTCTGGCAGCAGTGACAGGTTTTGAACCGGAGGCCATGTGCCGGCTTACTGTCAGGGGCAGTGTGTGGGAGGATACCATTCATGCCCTGATTTATCCGGGAGGGATGGAGGGAGTACAGGCCACGGAAAGCCCGCTGATTGAGCTTTATCTGGGAAGTGACACGGATGTCGTAAATGAGACCTATATTTACAATGCCGTCCGGAATCATTTGGCGGAAAAGGTTCGCCTGCTGGGGCTGGTGATGCCGGAGCAGAATGAAATGCTGTACATGACACTGGAACAGGTGGAGCAGATATTCGGGCTGGATTTGAAGGGAGTCCGCGATTTCAGCCTGCAGACAGACGGTGAAGGTATCGGCGCAGGCCAGTATTTTATTATGCTGGCTCTCATGTCCAGAGAGAAAGCGGCAGAGGGAAGCCGTTTTACATTGGAGACGGAGCAGGTGGGGCTGGAGGTCACTGTGCCGGAGGGGGACAGCGCAGATGTAGTGTCTGCCCCGGTATTGAGGCTGCATATGGAACAAGTACATTCCATGGAAGAAGAACATTCCATGGAAGAAGAACATTCCATGGAAGACAGCGGTTCCACGGAAGGAGGATTTCCCGGGAAAATATTGCATTCCATAAAGGAGTTGGCAGGGTTGGACGGGAAAGTGGATCAAATATTATCGCAGATGGGATTCCCGGTATCCGGTGAGCAGCTTGCCGTGGTGAAAAGCCTCTCAGTCACCATAGAGCCGGGAGGGAATGAAGTTATTATGCCCACAAATTTCGTAAATCAGACTGTGGTAGAGCTGATATCCCGGATTCGGGAGCTGGTGATGATGCTTGGGGGAGGGAATATCGGGGAAACAGTTGATTTATAGAAAAATAGAAAAAGTATGACTTGACAAATTTGTGAAATGTGTTATAGTTCTAAATGCAAATGAGTTGCATTTGCATCTGGAACTATTTTTTTGTCCGGATGTGTGGAGAGGAAGGGTTTAACTGATGTTGCATGTGATTGAAGATTCTCTTATGGACAGCGTGAAGCTGATTCCGTTTTTATTTTTGGCTTATCTGGCAATGGAATATCTGGAGCACAGCGCAGGAAAGGGCATGCAGAAGTGGCTCTGGAGGGCAGATAAGGCGGCTCCGGTGATAGGCGGTGTGCTTGGAGCAGTTCCTCAATGCGGTTTTTCTGCGGCGGCGGCAAATCTGTATGCCGGGAGGGTGATTTCCCTGGGCACCCTGGCGGCGGTTTTCCTGTCCACTTCGGATGAAATGCTGCCGATTCTGATATCCGAGCAGGTACCTGTGGGTACGGTAGCCGGCATACTTCTGGCGAAAGCGGCATTCGGAACAGCGGCTGGCCTGGTGATTGACTTCATACTTCGGAAAAAGGGCAGCGGACGGAAGGCAATTATTTCCGATGTCTGCAGGCAGGAGAACTGCCATTGTGAGAAGGGAATCTTCCGCGCGGCCCTGTCCCATACCGCACAGATTTTCTTTTTTATCCTGCTGGTTTCGTTTGCACTGAATCTGCTTCTGCATTTTGCGGGGGAGGAGGTTCTGGCAAACCTGATTTTAAACAAACCGGTGCTGGGCCCGATGCTGTCAGGGCTGGTGGGCCTGATCCCCAACTGTGCCGGTTCCGTAATAATTACTCAGCTGTATCTGGATGGCGCCATGGGATTGGGGGCGGCAATGTCGGGTCTTCTGGCCGGTTCTGGCGTGGGTCTTCTGGTTTTGTTCCGGGTGAACCATAACAGGCGCGAAAATCTGAAAATAGCAGCGCTGCTTTATGTGATCGGGGTATGCGCAGGAATTATGATAAGCTTATTTTATTGAGGAAACGGGCGAAACAGGAGAAACAATGCGATGAGTAGAGTGAAGAAAATAAATCTGGAGGGAATGCCGTACGCGGATTGCGGCGGAGACATTATTTACCCTGAAGGGCTGAAGTGGACAAAGCAGAGAAAGGACGTATACAGAGTGCTGTGGGAGGCGGAGGAGCCTTTGAGCGCCATACAGATTTACAATCGGATTGAAAGGGACGAGAGCAGCGAGTATGCCGTTTCTACTATCTATCGCATCCTGTCTGCGTTTGAAGAGAGAGGGCTGGTGGAGAAAGCGCCCTGGACAGGAGAAGCCATGGAAAATGGACATTCCACTGCGGCATATGAATTGAAGCGGGGCGGCCATACCCATTACGCGGTCTGCCTGGAATGTCACAGGCGGATTCCTTTGAAAAACTGTCCCTTTGCCCATATACATCTGGAGAAGGAGACAGAAGATTTCACGGTGACAAACCATAAGCTGGAGCTGTATGGGTATTGCAGGGAATGTAAAGAAGCCAGGAAATTGTAGTTTTGTGTTTTCATATGCAATTGGGGCAGGATTCAGAGAGGATGCTGCATAATCGTTGTGTGTTTTAAGCCGTTGTTTTGTAATTCTGGCGGATAAAGCAGAGTTCGCAGCAGAAAAAATGATGAAATTGCCAAAAATTAAAAAAACTTAAAAAATTATTGAAAAACCACTTGCATTTATAAGAAGAATGTAATATAATTTGTTTTGTTGTTAAGGAAACAACCAATAAACATTCCTGACAACAGACATGCAGATGCGAAATGCGCCGCTAGCTCAGTTGGTAGAGCACCT
>DNJW01000051.1:37350-38524 GCA_003488965.1 Lachnospiraceae bacterium
TAATCAGGGTGTCCAGGGTTCGAGCCCCTGGCGGCGCACTGGAAGAACTGTTTTTGAGGACTTGGGAGCCTTGGGGACGGTTCTTTTTTTGCGCCGCAAAGCCGGTCCCCCAGAACAGGATGCATCCCGGGCAGGCAAAACCTGGCAGGCAAAAAACTAATTTAATTGTCGAAACACAGCTTATCGACAATGCGATTGCTGAAACAGAAGAAGAGTATGAAAGGACAGGCATTCTGTTAGATGCCAAAGAAACCCTGGCAGGACTAAGGAGAAGACATTTTGGATAAATACAAAATAGAAATGCTGTTATATACCGAGTAGTTTTTAAGAAAATCTGTCAGGTAGAAAGGTACAAAATGAAAATATATCTTTTCAGACATGGAGAGACAGACTGGAACAAACAAAGGAGACTGCAGGGGCAGAGCGATGTCCCGTTGAATGCATTCGGAATTGAACTGGCTGTAAAAACCGCGAAAGCGCTGGAACAGGAGGGAATTGTCTTTGACAGGGCGTTCAGTTCCCCTCTGTCCAGGGCGCTGGAAACCGCCAGGATTTTGATTGGCGGACGGGATATTCCCCTGGAAACGGACAGCAGGCTGATGGAAATGAATTTCGGCACATATGAAGGAGGCGCATTTGACCCGCCCAAAACGGACCCGTCCCATCCGCTTCATAATTTTCTTTGCAAACCGGAATGCTATGTGCCCTCTGTGGGAGCGGAAGCCTTTGAGGCGGTTATGGAGCGGGCGAGGGCATTCCTGGAAGAGAAGATTGTGCCGCTGGAGGGAAGCTGCGGGACGGTTCTGGTGACGGCACACGGCGCCTTTAACCGGTGCCTGCTGCGGACCATTACACCCACGCCGCTGGAAGATTTCTGGAAGGTCGGACTGCCGAACTGTGCGGTTTCTATTCTGTCCCTGGAAGGCGGAAGATTTGACATTCTGGAAGAGAGCAGAATTTATTATGACGGGCCTGTCAATGTAAGGCCCTGAAGCGATTGCTTTACGGAGCCGATACTCCTCAGCAGAGCTGCGGGGAGTTTCATTTTGTGGCATTCAGAAGAAAGAAGCCAGGGGTTAGCGGGGCTGTCAGGAAAAGTGCGGAAGGGCGGAATCCGGATAAAATTATAAAGCAAGAATACATAGTGCTGTATTTTTTGAATTTTTTATGCAAT
>DNJW01000161.1:0-125 GCA_003488965.1 Lachnospiraceae bacterium
TTTTATATTATAATTGTTATCCAGTCTATACCTAACTGCGGAAATAATTTCAATAATACTATACACATACAAAAGGCATCCATCAAAGATGGATGCCTACAATGTAAAAGGGGAATTTTACATGG
>DNJW01000161.1:390-589 GCA_003488965.1 Lachnospiraceae bacterium
ATGTAAAAGGGGAATTTTACATGGGTCTTGCGACCCATCTATAATATAACACAATTATTTACAAAAAGCTAGTGTTTTTTTCAAATTTTTTAAAAAATTTTTGCGAGCTATAAATAGCAGCGATTTTTCACCACATATTGACAGTTAAACAAGAAAATGTTAATATATATATCAATTGCGGATATGGCGGAATTGGCAG
>DNJW01000161.1:876-7296 GCA_003488965.1 Lachnospiraceae bacterium
GCGGATATGGCGGAATTGGCAGACGCGACGGTTTTAGGTGCCGTTGGTTCACCCGTGCAGGTTCAAGTCCTGTTATCCGCATCCGACGGCGCGAAGTTGAACTGTGACAGTTCAGGTTTCGCGCCGTCTTGTGCATTTTCAAATCCAATACTCTGCTTAATGTGTGTCCCATGCGCCGCTTTGGCGGCATACATTTTCTGCATGGAGCTGCGCATATAAGTGCCGGGAACAGCAAAAGTTCCCGGCACTTACATTTTCTATTTTTTCAAAATATTTTTCTTATAAAACTCATACGCCTTGTCCCATCCGTCTCTGTTTTCCGGCTGATAAACCGCAGGCTCTTCCGAATTGGCAATCACCGCCCTGGCTTCTTTCAAATCTTTGATTACGCCCTGGGACATCAGCTGAATTGCAATATTACCGAACACAGTGGCTTCTACAGGTCCTGCAATTACAGGAATACCGCTGGCATATGCGGTAAATCTGCAAAGGAGCTTGCTCTGGATTCCGCCTCCCACCATATGAATTGCATGGTACTCTTTACCGGTGCATGCCTTAATCTCTTCCATGGCGTAGCGGTATTTGAGTGCCAGGCTTTCATTGATGCAGCGGACGATTTCCCCTTCCGTCTGGGGCACCTTTTGTCCGGTGCGCTCGCAGTATTCCCTGATACGCTTCGGCACATTGCCCGAAGGGCTAAACTCCGGTGCATCCGGGTCGATAAAGCTCTGGAAAGGCTCTGCCTCCTCGGCCAGTTTCTCCAGTTCGGAAAAACTGTATTCTTTTCCTTCCCGTATCCACTGTCTCCTGCTCTCCTGAATCAGCCATAAGCCGATAATATTTTTCAGGAAAGAAGTCTTTCCGTCCGTTCCCGTTTCATTAGTAATATTTAATTCTTCCGACTGCTTCGTCAAAACCGGTTTTTCCAGCTCTGTCCCAAACAAAGACCAAGTTCCGCAGCTTATAAATATAAAATCATCTTCTTTGGATGGTACTGCCGTTAAAGCACACTGGGTATCATGCCCTGCTACAGCCACCACTTTCATATCCTCTATACCCAGTTCCTCCCTAATTTCCTTCCTGACCGGTCCGAGAAGGGTTCCTGTAGGTACTACTTCCGTTAAAATCTTTTCCGGAATACCGAACTTCTCAGCCACCTCCATGACCCATCCGGGTTCCAGAGGATTACTCATCTGGGTAGTAGATACAATGGACCTTTCGCTCTTCTTTACCCCTGACAGAAAATAATTGAACAAGTCAGGCATTAACAGCAGGCAGTCCGCCCGGTCAAGAAGCTCCGGGCGCTGCTCTTTCAATGCTAACAGCTGGAATGCCGTATTGATTTCCATAAACTGGTTTCCCGTTATCTCGTAAAAGTGTTCTCTGGGAATAAGCGCAAACCCTTTTTCCAGAATTCCTTCCGTTCTGCCATCCCGGTAATGCACCGGATTTTCCAGCAGATATCCTTTCTCATCCAGAAGACCAAAGTCAACGCCCCAAGTATCCACACCGATGCTGTCCACGGCGCCATAAGCTTTTGCCTTAATCAGTCCCTGCTTAATCTCATGAAAAAGCCGCAGCACATCCCAGTACATCGTACCGTTTACGATAACCGGGTCATTGGAGAAACGGTGAATCTCCTTTGCCGTAATTTTATTTCCGTCATAGGTTCCAAGCATAACCCTGCCGCTGGAAGCGCCAAAGTCCACTGCAAGGACTTTTGTCTCTTTTTTGGCTACATCCATTCTGTTTCCTCCGTCCTCTTACTTATACAGCGGTCCGTATGTCTGACATGCTCTGAAATCCTGGCCTTCTTTGTCCATACCGAAAGCATTCCAAGCCGCCGGACGGAATATCTTCTCTTCCGGAACATTATGCATAGCAACCGGAATTCTCAACATAGAGCACATTGTAATCAAATCAGCGCCGATATGTCCGTAGCTGATTGCACCGTGGTTAGCGCCCCAGTTATTCATTACGTCATATGCTGTCTTAAATGCACCTTCTCCGGTTGTTCTGGGTGCAAACCATGTACAAGGCCATGTATAGTCTGTTCTCTTCCAAAGTATATCATTTACTTCTTCCGGAAGTTTTACCGTCCATCCTTCTGCAATCTGCAGCATAGGTCCAAGTCCCTTCACAAGGTTCAGACGAATCATGGTTGCAGGCATCTCCGCATCTGTTACAAAACGGGATGAGAATCCGCCGCCTCTGAAATATCCGAAATCTGCCGCATTCCAAGTAGTTGCTTTGAGAATTGCCTCCTGGTCTTCTTCCGTTACTTCATACCAAGGCTTCATAACGCTGTTGCCGTCCGCATCCTTTGCCTGGCCGTTGGCATCCAGACATGCTGCACCGGAATTGATTAAGTGGATAAATCCGCCTGCTTCCTTTGCAACGCCTTCAATATCATATCCTGTTGCCTTCTTTACCGCTTCAGGGCTCCAGTATGTACGTACGTCCGCGAAAATCTGTGCACGGTTGGTAAGCAGTTTCATGAACATCATGCCCAGACCGTTCAGAACGTCGTTTTCTGTTGCCAGCACATAAGGCTCCCTTGCTCCGTTCCAGTCAAAGGATGTATTAAGCAGCGCTTCTGCAAAATCGCAGTTGGGGTAAAAGTCTGTCCACTGTCTCTGGCCTTGGAAGCCAGCTGCAATAGCATTGTGCCCAACCATTTCCTCTTCTCTGCCTTCCGGAAGATTCTTGTTGCCGTTCATCAGGTCTTTGATGATAATCATCATCTTAACAACGAACTCCCAGTCTTTGTCCTTTTCTTCGGGGGATTTCTGTACTGCTTCCGGATTCTTGTCGAAACCTTCCTTGCATTTTTCCTTTGTCCACGCCAGAGCCTTTTCAAACTCTGCCTTGTCATAAATTTCTTCTGTCATCCGGCGGATAATTTCTACCTCATCCACGGATTCCACGCGCATACCCAGATACTCTTCAATAAAAGCGGGGTCAATGATAGAACCGCCGATACCCATACAGATAGAACCAATCTGCAGATAAGATTTGCCCCTCATAGTTGCTGCCGCTACTGCAGCGCGTCCGAAACGAAGCAATTTTTCTTCCACATCTGCCGGAATGTCCGTAGCATCTGCATCCTGCACATCATGGCCGTAAATGCCGAATGCCGGAAGTCCCTTCTGAGCATGAGTCGCCAGAACGCTTGCCAGATAAACAGCACCCGGTCTCTCTGTTCCGTTAAATCCCCATACGCCTTTGATTGTCAGAGGATCCATGTCCATTGTTTCTGCACCATAGCACCAGCATGGTGTTACGGTCAAAGTGATAGAAACCCCTTCTTTTTTGAATTTCTCCGCACATGCCGCTGTCTCGCCTACACGTCCGATTGTGGTATCCGCAATCACTACCTTTACAGGCTCACCATTCGTGTATTTCAGGTTTTCGGTAAACAGCTTCGCTGCCGCTTTTGCCATATTCATTGTCTGGTCTTCCAGCGATTCTCTTACCTTAAGATAGCCCCTTCTTCCATCAATGGTAGGTCTGATACCAATTACCGGATAATCCCCAATCATTCTGTTTTCTGCCATTTGACAATACCTCCTTCTAAAAATTTTCTTTTTGCTTTTAATATAATAATATCACTCGTTTTATGAAACGCATTGTGATATAATAGCATAAAATATAACAATATTCACTTTCTTGCAATAAGGAGAACACCCTATGTTATACTTGGATTATAACGAGAAAAAAATGCACGGAACCAAAGAATTTCCTATCGCTTTTTACCATGTAGACAGCAGCCATCCGCGGTATGAAATGCCCTTTCATTGGCACAAGGAATATGAAATAGTCCGTATTCTGGAAGGACAGTTCCGCCTTATGCTGGCCGACGAGGAAATTCTTGCCGGCAGCGGGGAAAGCTTTCTGATTCCCAGCGGCGCCATTCATGGCGGGATGCCGGAAAACTGCATTTACGAATGTCTCGTTTTTGATTTGGACATCCTGTTTCTTCACGCCGATTCCTGCCGTCAATATTTCCAGAAAATAAAACATCAGGATATTACTGTCCGTCCGATGATTACCGCCCAGACCCCTTCTTTATGTCTTGCCGTTGAAAAACTGTTCCGTTCCATGTCAGAGACCTTTCCGGGCTATGAACTCACTGTCATCGGCTCTCTGTTCGAACTGTTCGGGCTGATTTTCCGGGAGCAGCATTATACCCGCAATACGCCCGGATTCGAATCCTCCGTCCGCCATATGGAGCAGCTCAGGCCGGTTTTTGAATATATCGAAAACCATTATTCCTCCAGCATCAGCCTGCAGCAGTTATCACAGATTTCCGGAATGTCGCCGAAATATTTCTGCCGGTATTTTCAGGCCATCGCCCACAAAACGCCGATGGACTACTTGAACTATTACCGTATCGAGCATGCATGCACTATGCTCTGCACCACCGATTCACCCATTACCTCTATTGCCTATGACTGTGGCTTCAATGACTGCAGCTATTTTATCAAGCTCTTTAAAAGATATAAACACATCACTCCAAAGCAATACCAGATGCAGATGAAGCGCTAACCCCCTCTTTTGCAGCTTCAGCATCAACCTTAAATTTTGAAGCAGTGGCTTTCAGCCCGCTTACCAGTTCATCCAGCGTCTGTACCTTGTCTTCCAGCTGTCTCTGGTTTTCCGTCTGGTTCTCTGTTATTGTCACAATCCTTTCCGTCATCTTTGTGTTTTCTTCTATTATATTGTTTACATCTACCATACTGTCAGAAATATCCGCAGTACTCTGGGACAAACTTCCTGCCATCTCGTGGACATTCCTTATTTCATCGTTTGTCTGTCCTGCATCCTTTAAAATATCCCTGAACTTATCCTGCGTTTCCGCCACCATGGCATTTCCCTGCTCCAGCTGGGAAAGACCTAATTCCATTTTTATAGTCATATCTTTCATGGAATTTTGAAGCCCGTCTACAATCTTGGAAATGACAGACACAAGCCCTACCGTCTTCTCCGCCAATGTATTAATCTCTTCGGCAACAACGGAAAATCCTCTTCCTGCCTCGCCCGCACGGGCAGCCTCAATAGATGCATTTAAAGAAAGCAGCTTTGTCTGCTGGGATATATCCGATATACCGCCCAGAATCTTATTGACCTCCTGCGTATTGCTGCCAAAAGCCTCTGCGGCGCCGGCAATCTGGGATACGGTCTGATTTACCTGAGCCAATTGTTCCACAAAGGCGGCAATACTCCGGTTGCCCTCTTCCGCCTTGTTTTTTGATCCGAGCGTCCGCAAATCTATTCTTTCTATATCTTCCACAATTTGCAGAGATATCTTCTTCATGTCCTGCATTTGATTCATAATAATTTCAATTTCATCCGATTGCTCATGGATTCTTCTGTTAATGTCTTCCGCAGAACTTGTAATCTCCATACAGTCCTCAGTATTGCTGCGGGATGTGTTTTCTGCAACAACCGCCGTGTCTGCAATATCCGATGTAACCGCAATAACTGTACCGATAATCTCTTTTAAGTTGCTGCTCATAATATTAAACGCATCTGCCAGACTGCTGAATTCGCTTCGGGAAGAAAATTTAATTTCCTCCTTTGTCAAATCTCCCCCTGCCACTATTGTTATTTCCTTTTTCAGCATATTAATCGGTTTCACAATACTCCTGACAATCCACGCACAAATTCCGGTACTTACCAGCAGAACGGCTGCAAACGCAGCAATTGCAAGCAAAATGGTATTTCTGAAATCCTCTTCAATATCTTTTTGGATTTCTGCGCTTCTTTCCAGTTCCATAGTTATATTATTATTGCAGTAGGATGACATTTCATTGCCGATTTCCTTAAAAGAAGATACCAGCTTATTTACTTCTTCATTAAATCCCGGAAAAGAAGTTCCGTCCCCTAAGGCAATTATGGCCTCCATACTGTCCTTATATTTCGTCATCGCCTGCCGCAAACTGTTTACCATACTCCGGTTGCCTTGGTATTTTTCCGAATCGCCGATAGATTCCTCCAGTTCATCCAAATACGTAAACATCTTTTCTATATTAGACAGCATACCTGACTCTTCCACATCCGCTCCCATAATACAGGCATTAGTGATATCTGCTGCCGCCTTTGCACCTACACCTTTTATCGTATTTAAGTTCAGAACATTCTGCAATATACTTTCGTATTTATTATTAAACTGATAGGTACGTGCTAAAAGCAGAACAATAATTGCACTAAATGCTAAAAATAAAGCCAAAAACCCTGCAATAATTTTTTTCGCTACACTGCCCATACTTATTTCCTCCGATGCATCCCGATATTCTGTCCAAATATATACCTATATACCTTACAAAGCCATATTCAATATCTCCGCCTTTATTTTAGAAAAGGACAGAGATTTCTCTCCGTCCCTTCTATTGATAACCAAATTTTATTTTTTATAAC
>DNJW01000305.1:0-3652 GCA_003488965.1 Lachnospiraceae bacterium
TGGGGGATTGCGGCAGTTGTATGGATTAAGGGGATTTATCCAAAAGCAGCACGGCTGACCGATATCATTTTAAAGAAAACCGGATGGGTATTGACGGGAATACTGTTGGTGTTTATGGTGTTTAATATTCTCGTATCTGTGCTTGCACTTGTCCGGTATGATACGCGGGCAGATGGAAAGACCGCCGTATACAGATGGGAGCAGGCCATGGATGAATATTTTGATGATGTAAAAATGGAACGGATCTATCCAAACGCAATACGGCAGTAAATGAGTCCCGGTAAAGGGCAGGGAAAAGAAATCTATGTGTGGACAGTGAATACGGAAGAAAATATAAGCCGTATGATTGATCTGAATGTAGATAATATTATCACGGACAGGATATTTCCAGAGGTCAAAGAGTGGCAGTTACGGCCATTAAATTCTGTCTATCCCTTTGTTTTCATGGATTGTATCCATTATAAAGTCAGGGAAGACGGACGAATACCAATTGCCATCTGTGGAGCAAAAAAGAAGGTCAACAAATTAACAGGGAGCATGGCATTATTGCGATAGTGTATAAAGAAGGCCGCCTCTATGGATTTACATCATATGTGGCGGTCTTTCATTCTTGGAAAATAGTCGTTTCGTACAATTTAGCAAAAAACAGAAAAATTCAGCCGATATAATCAAGAGGCACTTTTTTTCTGCAGAGTGCAATGCTGTATACTGGTAAATACTTGTTTTATGGCTTATATCATGAAAACCGCAAGATAGATGAAAAGAAGAATAGAAATTCCTGCTATAATCATGGTATTTTATTGAGAATATTCAACAAATTTGTTGGTTTCGCAATTACCTGTTAGGAATACCGGTGAGAAAGGGGGAAACTGCAATGCCGGGAAATATCAAAAATGTGATAGCGGCAATCGGCTATATCGAAAGCCATCTGCATGAAAAGCTGGATTTGGATACGATTGCGGAAGCGCAGCATTATTCAAAATACCATCTGCATAGGATGTTTACAGGCACGGTGGGACTGACAATCCAGACCTACGCACAGCGCCGACGGCTGACCGAAGCCGCAAAGCTGCTTGTTTTTTCCGATAAACCAATTCTTGAAATTGCACTTGCTGCCGGATATGAAAGCCAGCAGTCTTTTACGGACAGTTTCAGGACCATGTATAAAAAGACCCCTAACCAGTACAGGGGGGAAGCGGATTTTTACCCGTTGCAGCTAAGATACGTTTTGAATGAAAATCCTGCAAACTTAGAAGGAAAAGCTTGTTTATGGCAGAAGATTGCCTATGCAACAGAGGCAGACATCCCGGAATGGATGGAGCTGGTGCATCTTGTGATCGATGGTTTTCCGCATCTGGATGAGGAGCAGTACCTTGGACAGTTACGGGAGTACATCGGGAACAGACGGGCATTGATTCTGAAAGACCACGATACCACAGCCGGAATCATGGTCTTTCATGAAATGACGGGGAACATTGACTTTTTAGGTATACATCCGCAATACCGGAAAAGGGGGATTCCATTACTGGAGGGAGGAACAAATATAAGGAATTATGGGATTTTCCAATTTGAACCCTCCCCCTACGAGACAAAATCAAAAAGTATGCCAAAATCAAAAGGTTAAAGGCAAAATCGAATTGTATCAAAGAAAGCGTTTACATAGATGACGGTTATTCGGGCACCGGTTTTGAAAGACCAGGGTTTATGGAGATGATGGATGAGATAAAGAAGAGGAAAATACAGTGTATTATCGTCAAGGATTTCTCCAGGTTCGGGCGGGATTATATTGAGATTGGCGATTATATTGAACATATTTTTCCGTTTATGCAGATACGTTTTATCGCAGTCAATGATGGATACGACAGCAAAGAATATAAAGGGAAGACACCGGACATTGACGTGCCTTTCCGCAATCTGGCTTATTCCCTCTACAGCCAGGATATTTCAGACAAGATAAAATCATCTCTTGCGGTGCGGAGAAAAAAAGGGCTATATGTGGGTTCCGTTCCTCTTTATGGCTATCAGAGGGATGAGGATGGTTCCCTTAAGCCCGATGAAGAGACAAAGGGGACGGTTCAGAGGATATATAGGGAATATCTTTCCGGGACAGGGCTGACGGAACTGGCAAGGAAACTGAACAAGGAAGGTATCCCTTCCCCGAAGCAGCATAAGATGAATAAAGGACTTTTGCATGGGGAAAAGAAAAAAACTTTGGAAGAGAAGGCTTATTTCTGGCTTCCTGCTACGATTCATCAGATTCTCCGGAATGAAACTTATATAGGAGTATTATCTTCCGGTGCTTATAAAAGCGGTCCTCTTGGAAGCGGAAAACGTATTTTTGTACCGGAGAATGAGCGTGTCCGTGTAGAAGATGCCCATCCGGCGGTTATAGATAAAGAAACGTTCGGGGAAGTGCAGAAAAAAATGCACACAAAAAAGCAGGGGGAGGCACAGAAGTTTCTGCTAAAAGCTTTGGTGCGGTGCGGGGAATGCGGGCGGCTTATGGTAAGGGATAAGGAACTGTTCCGGTGCCGGTATCAGAAATTTATTGAACATAGAAACGTGGAGAGTATCCGGGAAGCAGAGCTGGAAGAGATTGTATGGAAAGCTGTGGATATCCAGTTAAAATTATTGGAAGATAAGGAAGCAGTATTTCAGAGAGAGAAGGAACTGCTGGAAGAAGAGCGTGAAAAACTTTTTCCTAAAATAAAAAGGAAGAAGCTGCAGACAGGGAAGAAACGGGAGGAGATGAAGCTGCTTTACCATCAGTACAAGCAGGGGAAGATGGGAAAAGCAGAATATCTGGCAAGGAAGAAATGGGAAGAGAATCTAGCGGGTGAGATGACGGCAGAACTGGCCGGACTGGAAGCGGAAGAAGCAGGACTGCGGCAGAGGATGAAGAAAATGGATGCAAATGATATTTCTATAGCGGAATGGCTGAAAAATAGGGGAGATAAAGGAAAGTTGCTGCAGTACCTGATTGGAAGTGTCAATATTTATGCAGAGCGGGAGATTGAGGTACAGTGGAAATTTGCAAAAAACTTGGCTTTGTGTCATTACCTTGACACAAGCAGGCCATGATTTAGGGAATGTGAGCGAAAGCCATAGGCATATGCCGCAGCTGACTGATGAAGAGTGCATAGAAGAAATAGAGCAGGCACATACCAGGGTACAGGAACTGACCGGATATGAGATGTTCCTTTTCCGTCCGCCTTACGGAGATTATGACAATCATGTCATAAGAAGTGCGGCGAAATGCGGTTATTTTTCGGTGTGCTGGGATGTGGATTCGCTGGACTGGAAAGACTATGGGGTAGATTCTATATTAAATAATGTGCTTAAGAGCGGGAATCTGCGCAATGGTTCCATTATCCGCTGTCATAACGGGGCAAAATATACGGTTCAGGCATTGGAGTCTTTGATTGCCGGTCTGGAAGAACAAGAATATGAGATAGTGCCGGTATCTCAGCTCATTTATAAGGAAAAATATCATCTAAACGGCGATGGGAGGCAGATAAAGGATTAAAACAGAGAACGGGATTATTGATTCGTCCTGTCCGTTATTTACGGTATTGCCTTGGCAGAAATAAAAGAATATAATAAAAATATTTGAATTTAAGCAATTGCGAAGCACAGTGATTCTGCACTTGTC
>DNJW01000305.1:4022-6541 GCA_003488965.1 Lachnospiraceae bacterium
CACAATTCGTAATTGGAAAATGACAGTTTCGCAATTGACTAATATTGATAGGAAGGGGGCAATTGCCATGGCACCGAAAACAGCAGATTTATATATAGGAATGGAACCGGATAAGGGAAAAATTAACCGTGAAGATATGCTGGAACTGACCAGACGGATGACCTTGAAGCGGAACTGTTTCAGCCGGATTGCGGGGGCATATCTGGATGGGGAAGGCTTTGTGGACGGAACCTTCAATAAACATTTTCAGAAATTATCGGCAAAGGATCAGAAAGTGAATCTGGATATCGCTAAAGCAATTCCGTTTTCGGATACCAATGTACAGCTTAAGAGATTTTTTTTTGGTGAAGAACAACGGAAGCCCGGCAGTGTCTGGCAGCTGCTGATGGCGTTTAAGGAGTGCGGGCTGAAAAATGATGCAATGCTGGATGTGTTTTATGAAGAATTCGGAAAAAAATACAGGACGGACGGCAGCTATGCCATTTATTTTTTCTATGGAAGCTACGATGTACCTTTAAAGGCCAACGATAAGGAAATGCTCTGGGAATCAGAGGAGGTTTATCAGTTCCTTATCTGTGCAGTCTGCCCTGTCAGCGGGGATTATGAGCCGGGGAAACCGGAATTCGGCTTCCTCTTTCCCGCATTCAGGGACAGAAGCAGCGACATTCATAGAATTGATATATTTCAGGCCGATGGCAGATTTTCCTGCGTGGAGAGATAGGGGAGCTTTTTTGCAGTATCAATGGCTGATATAACGGCCTACCATTGGTTCCAGACCATGTAGATAAGGGTGGACAGAAAAAGAGTTCCCCATACGCTGAGTCGTACTATGCGTGAGACAGCAGCCCATGTCTTATCAGAATAAAGGCGTCCGCTGTCGGCCAGTCCGATGGCAATATATATGAGACAAATGGCGATATAACGGAAATCGCTGCTACATGTATAAGGATATTTCAGGGAAAAAGCAGCAAAGCTGAATAAAAAGGCCAGATAACCGGCGGAGAGGAAGATTGCCTCAAAGCCGGTTTCTTTATATAATAGAAAATTACGCCGCAGCGTTGTGAGAGGCCGACAAGAATTTGCCGTGCAAATTCCTGCAAAGTTGGCCGCTGTGTCAACCTTTTTATATTGCGCCGCAAGAAAAAGGATTGCCGAACTGACAGCAGCGAAAACAGCCAGCGGATATACTAGCCTGCAAAGCAGAAGAGGTGTGCCGGAAAGCTCCTGCGGATACACCTCCGAAAATAAAGAGGTCTGGAACATAATGACCCAGGTATTGTGAATCACATCGCCGCTTAAAGGATGAAAGGGAAAGGAAAGATGCCAGTCGGCCAATGCCGGGATTCCGATTCTTTCCCATATGCTATAATTTCCCGTGTACATAACCGAAGCCTCTGTAGCGGAGGAAATGCCGGGTTTTATATGGAAACAGATAAGATTGCGGATAATCCAGGACAATCCCACGGCTCCTGCGGTTATTCCGAACATCATATAATTTTTAACGGAACGCAGGATAGCGCTTTTCTTTTTGGTACGGACCGTTTCCGAAAAATCCAGTAAGAAAATAAGCCCTATGGGAAGAGCGATAACAGCGGTATTGATTTTACACAGCATTCCAAAACCTATGGAGAGGGCAGTGAAAATAAGATTTTTTAAAGTTTTTTCCCTTATCCAGCATAAGGCGGCATAAATGCAGCAGGCAAGCAGCAGTGTGGAAAGCATATCGTTGTTGATACTGCCGGACATGATGGTAAGGGCAGGATGAAAAGCCACAAGGGACAGACCAAGATAAAGGGATTTTCCCGCCCCGCCGGTCTTTTTTAAAATCAGGAGTGTAAGCAGCATAAGCAGTCCGGAATAGAACAGAGGAAGAGCCTGGAGATTTTCAAAGGCCAGATTTTCCGGCATTCCCAGGGCAGTCAAAAATATCAGCCAGATACCGGACAATGCATAATGCAGAGGCGGATGGTAATAGGAAAAAAGCTGATAGGGATTGAAATCCGGCAGCCTGCGGAATTTATAAATATATTCGATATAGCCGATATGTCCGGGATTAACCTGGGAGGTGGCAATGCCGGTATAAACACCCTCGTCGTGCTGTCTGTCATACAGACCGGATAAAAGGACATAGCAGCAATGGAAAAGCATGCCGGAGTAAATAATGGCATATATCACAGTCTCTTCGGTCAGCTTTTTCTTTTTATGTAAGCAAAAGAGAATGATGGGAACGGGAAGAAAGAGGAGGATACATCCGACCCATATAAAATCCCGTGAAGTTCCGGACAGTCCGGGAAGCCCCTGCATGAGGACGGTAATGATACAGAAAGCAAAGATAATGAATAAAATATGTTTTTTAATATTATGGATTTGTGAATTCATAGTATGCCGATGAAATCCTTTCGTGGAAATATGTTTTCTGGCGGCGCTGGCGGCAGGCGGCGTGTGAATCGTAACGTCCGTAGGCAGTAACCAATAATTTCAATAACACAGTACTAGTACTCAAATTTCTTATGCAAATA
>DNJW01000334.1:0-2242 GCA_003488965.1 Lachnospiraceae bacterium
AGTACCGACGGTAATCAAGGGTCTGCTTATGGAATATACAAACTGCACAATTCGTAATTGGAAAATCAGAGTTTCGCAATTGCCTAATTATAATAAGATTAAAGAAAGGAAGAAGAATATGAAGGTTTTAATGATTAACGGAAGTCCGAAGGCGAATGGCAATACATACATTGCCTTGCATGAAATGGAGACGGTTTTTGAAAAAGAGGGGATAGAGACGGAAATCATTCATGTTGGCGGAAAGGATATCCGGGGCTGTATCGCCTGCGGGTCCTGCAGGGAAAAGGGAAAATGTGTATTTCAGGATTTAGTGAACGAGACCGCGCCAAAGCTGGAAGCTTGCGACGGACTGGTGGTAGGAAGTCCTGTATACTATGCCTCGGCAAATGCTACGCTGGTAGCTTTTCTGACCCGCCTTTTCTACAGCACTCCGTTTGACAAAACGATGAAGGTCGGGGCAAGCGTTGTTGCGGCACGCAGAGGCGGCTTGTCGGCAACTTTTGACGAACTGAATAAGTTCTTTACCATTTCAGGAATGCCCGTAGCGTCCAGCCAGTATTGGAACAGCATTCACGGAAGAGAACCGGGAGAGGCTGCCCAGGATGTGGAAGGACTGCAGACAATGCGGACGTTGGCATCCAACATGACATTCCTGATGAAGAGTATCGCTCTTGGAAAGGAAAAATACGGGATTCCCGAAAAAGAACCGGCACAGCATATGAATTTCATCCGGTAACGTCTTTATGATGATTATGGCTCGAAAAAGCAGGAATTGCATTTTCGGGCTTTTGTTGTAAATAGTTTTTGCGGACGGTTCCGGCAAGTGTTCGGGAAAAATGGACAAGAAAGCCTGAGATTATAAAAATAACGAAGGAGAGCAGCTATGAAAAGAAGAATCTATCTGGGGATGGCATTATTTTCCTTGGCGGCGGCAGTGCTTTTTTACGTATTGGCAGAGGGAAAGTTTTTAGACCTAGTGCCAGGTCCGGTATCCATTTCGGAAGGGACTGATTTAGGGCAGATAGAAGGGCAATATGCGGTATACAATGTGGCATGTCCTTTGGTGTCCTTTCCGGATGAATATTATTCCGGCGATCCCGACCGGGTCAGCAGGATGGCATATGTGGTTTATGACGAGGAAAGGCAGCTGTTTTTAAAAGTTGTGATACCGTATAGCAAAATCAGCCGTTTTGACCGTCTGCTTCAGGCGGCTGGCCGGTCTAAAGAATTGGAGGAAGGTTTTGAGGATGCCAAGACATCGGAAGAACAGCCGGTTAAGGTATCGGGTTCTTTGCTGCTTCTTTCGGACGCTTCCAAAGTCAGTGAGATAACAGATGCCCTGACGACGGAAAAATCAAAGAGTGATGAGGATATGAACAGGCTTGCCATGGAACAGGAAAAATGGTATGTTCTGGAGGATGGGAAGGTACAAGGATTCCCGGTGATGGATCTCTGGATTTGTGCCGCGGCTATTGTACTGAATGTGGTGATAATGCTGTTCTGTCTGATTGGTATCATAAAGTTTATGGTAAAGGGAGAAAAGGTTCCTTCCGGTTCTGGAAACAGCAGTGTGGACAAGCTGCTTGACAGGCAGAGGGCATGGCTGAACCCCTGGTGTATGAAAGGGCGGGAACGTCAGATATTGTTAGGAATACTGTTCATATTAGGGGCACCGGCGGCAATGACTGCCCTTGGCTTTGCGGTGGGCTATACGGCAATGGGAGTATTGACGCGCCATATGCCTATAGGTTTATGTGCCGGCGAACTATGCGGTTTACCGGTTCTGATAGGAACGGGGATCGCTTTCCAGCCGGATAAGATTTTAAAAGCATATAATGAAAATCTGGCAAAAGCAGTTCCGTCACAAGCGGAACGGGAAGCTTTGGCGGAAGAACTTCTGGGAACCAAACAGCAATGGGCGGTTCTGGAAAAGAGAAAGGAAAATGCGGAATATGCCGTTTTAGGAGAACGCTATTGGGTAACTTTTTCCGGGGACGGAAACGTGACGGCAGTGGATGCGGACAGGGTGGAAAGCATAGAGCCGAAGGAAGTGTCGGGACAGATACGGAGCGGTACGGTGCAGATGAACTATGTCCATTATGAAATCCGTATCTGTTATAAAAATTCGGAGAGGAAGAAACTCAGAGGTTTTGATATGGCAATCAGCTTTCAGACAGTGGATGCCGCAGGACATTTCATGACGCTGGCAAGAAAACGGCTCGGAAGCCGGGACGAGGAGATT
>DNJW01000334.1:2485-2993 GCA_003488965.1 Lachnospiraceae bacterium
CGAGGAGATTAAAAATTAAGGAATCAGGCAGAATGATAAGGAAGGATGTACATAGATGCAGGAAAGTATAAAACCGCCGGTAGAGGCAAGATATAAAGAAGAATTGGAAGTATTAAAAAATACGGATACAGGGCGCCGTCCCCAGAACTGGCAGATGTCGCCCAAGGCAGTCCGTACCTTTATTTTGGGCAGCGCTAAGCCGATTGTCTGGCAGGGCAGGGAATATCGGGTGGAGAAGAAATATTTTGGCAATGATGCGCTGATTGAACGGTGTATTGTTACGCTTGCGGGAAACAGAGGGCTGATGCTGGTAGGGGAACCGGGAACGGCAAAAACCATGCTTTCGGAGCTGCTGGCGGCTGCCATCAGCGGCATCAGTACCAATACTATTCAGGGAACTGCGGGCACGACGGAGGATATGATTAAATATTCCTGGAATTATGCTCTTTTGCTGGCGAAGGGACCGGGACGGGAGGCATTGGTTCCGGCGCCCCTCTATGTGGGGATG
>DNJW01000092.1 GCA_003488965.1 Lachnospiraceae bacterium
GTATACCGATTCGTAATCTACAATGGCATAAGTTCCGTCTTCCAGCAAAAACAGATTGTCAATGCTTTTTTCATTTGCAGCAATTTTCGGCAGAACTGTCGGAAGCAGTTCCCGGATAGGTGGGAGATCAATTCCGTATGCCGCAAAGCTTTTTTCTTTATAGGCCTGACCAAGTATCTTAAACAGAATATCCTTGTTCTGGTATGCAATTCCTTCTGACATTATATCCTCCGTGTAAATTTATTTATAGGGTTTCCAGTGTCTGTCTGCCATAATTTACATGGGTGCCATCCTCTTTTTCATATTATAGCATGTTGTCGCTGGTTTGTCAGTTACGGTTTGAAAATTGTTTCACAGGTTCCGAGTGGAACCTTATATTAAATAAGTACCTTGTCCCTGGTAGGGGATGGTCATGGGCACATTGCAGAAGGCGGCAACATTGTGTGTGATAACCTCACTTGTATCACCGTCTCCTCTGGCAGATGCCTCTGTCAGTTTTCCTCCCTCATAGACCAGCTTAACGGTAAGCCCGTCCAGCTTTAACATCAAAAGCGCTGTCTTCCCCTTCAGAAAGGAAATCACTGCCTTATACCCCATTTGATAGACATATAGAACGAATGGTATAATCTATCTAGCAGAGTCAGGAGGAAAGATTATGGCACAGACGTACAGTATCCGAAGGAACTTGTCATATCTGCACTGAAGGATGCAATCTGCCAGACGGTGCTGCCGGACAGACCTTTTGACACCCGAACCTTTATAGGAAACTGCATCAAAATTATGGTATTGACATAAAGTGACTATTGTAGTAGTATATCTATATCGCGATGACTATTGCAATAGTTAAAAAAGAGGTGGCCTTATGAGTATTAAGTTATTTGATTCAGAGTTAAAGATTATGGAAGTTTTGTGGGAAGAAGGTGATTTGCCGGCAGGACAGATTGCGAAGATTTTGAAGGAAGAGATTGGGTGGAACCGGAATACCACCTATACAGTGATAAAGAAATGTGTGGAAAAGGGAGCGGTGAAAAGGGAAGAGCCCAATTTTATGTGCAGTGCATTGACGACCAGGGAGCAGGTGCAGAATTATGAGACACAGGAGCTGATAGGAAAAATGTTCGGCGGGTCAAAGGAAAAATTTTTTGCGGCGTTTCTGGACGAAAAGAAACTGTCAAAAGAAGAAATTGAAAATCTGAAACAGATGGTTATGAAGCTGGGGAGCTGAACGGAGGAAGAAATGGGATTGTTGCAAAGAAGTATAGCGGCAGGAGTTTTTATTTTATGTATTCTTGTGCTTCGGAAATTTGCCTTCCGGAAGCTTTCCAAAAGGGTATTTGCCATGCTGTGGAGGATGGCTGTTTGGAGGCTGCTGATTCCTTTTTCCTTTCAGGTGGAAAATGTATTTTTCAGGCAGAGGGCAGATGATATCATGATATTGGCGAGGAACGGGGCGGCAGAGACGGCTTCCGGGGCGGAAGTTTTGGGTATGGCCGGTTTCTGGCTAAAACATATAGGCATGGTCTGGTTTTTGGGCACGGCCGTTATGGCATTGTTTTTTGCGGCAGAATATGTCAGGGCATATTTCCGTCTTCGGGAAGCAATTCCCCTGAAGGATTGGAAAGACCTTGGGATAGATTGCGGAAAAAGCAAGAGTTTTTGGCGGGGAAGAGTCGGTGTCAGTACATTGGATAGAATTGCCGCCCCGGTTACCTGCGGTATTATCCGTCCCCGTATTATCTTGCCGAGGGTTATGAATCTGGAGGACAAGGACAGGTGTTCCTATGTTTTAAGACATGAAATGACCCATATCAGATATATGGATAACCTATGGAAGCTTTTGGCTATAGCGGCTCTTTGCCTGCATTGGTTCAATCCGCTGGTATTTGTGATGGTTTTTACCATGAATAAAGACTTGGAGATTGCTTGTGACGAAAGCGTTATTTCCGTTATGGATGAAAAGGACAGAAAAAACTATGCAATGACGCTTGTGGAGCTGGCGGAATTTCATGCGCTTTTTCCTCTTGCTTACAGCGGGTTCGGAAGAAGCGCGGTTCCAGAAAGGATAAGTGAGATTATGAATTATAAGAAAATGACAAAAATCGGAAGTTTATGTGCGGCGCTGGTTCTTTTAGGAAGTACAGCAGTTTTTGTATCGGCAAAAGAAACCGGAAGAGAAGAAACTGCCGCAGCGGCTTCCCCGTCTGCTTCGGTTGAAATTATGGAAGAAGATATGGGGAAAACGGATGATAAGGATTGTGCATCGGTTTATTTCGAGGAAGGGATTTCGGAAGAAAGGATAGAAGAAATCGGTAATGAACTGCTGGCAGTCCAGGGAGTGGCTGGAATAGGCTATACTTCGGGGGATGATGCCTGGGCAATGTTTTCTCAGGAATATCTGGATGAAGAAACCGTTCTGTCCTTCAAAGGGGTGAATCCGCTGAAAGACAGCAGCAGTTATACGGTTTATCTTTCGGAGAACAGCGGGGATGCCATCCGTACTATTGAGCAGATAGCCGGGGTAAGGCGTGTGATTAAAGAGTAATGCCTGCTATTTGCAGCAAGTACAGCAGACTTGGAGAGTGATCAAGCTGCTGCCGACCGGAAGCCGGGACGGCAGCAGCTTGATTTTTTTGAAAAGAAAGTAAAGATAATCCAACATTCGGTCAATGGGGTACATTCATTTTTTATAATTTATCGTTTAAAATAATCAAAGACCCCGCTGCAAGCAACGGGGTATCAAACTTGCAACG
>DNJW01000338.1:0-2497 GCA_003488965.1 Lachnospiraceae bacterium
TTTTTTCTATGATTCCTTTTAAATTATTAGGAACATGATAGCAATCTACATAATAATCAAATATGTCATAAATATATTTTTTTCCAGTCACTTTTCCAATTAAAAATGCCATCAGCGCAGTATCAAAATCACAGGCATGTATAACATCATACTTTTTCCTGTTTTTCCAAATCCAGCATCCCAGTTTCAATTCAAAAATAACAAGCGGGAAAAAATTCTTTTTTATTCCCCCTCCAAAAGAAGCTTTTTGCCGTATTCGATATATCAGATAGGAGCAGCCGTTTATATATCTCTTTTCTTTTTTTTTATGAATACACTCTCTGTCCCATCCCAAAGCAGTAATTTCTTCCCCGGCTTTCACTAAACTATATATCTCTTTTTCCAATCTAACATCTGGATTAATTGGATTTGATCTTAAAAATGCAATCCGCATTTTCATCTCCCCTTTGATTAAATATTTTACAAATGATACGCCCCGTCCAGTCCGCAGATATTATGGCAGTCCAAAACTATTTTTCCATGTAATTTTTCCAAATTTATTTTCATCTCATCATGCTTTACCATTATTACTATGAAATCAATATCCTGTAAGAATGCCCCGAAATCATGATACTGGTTTTCCGTTACATTTTCTGAAACAAACGGGTCGTATACCTTTACCTGGCTTCCGCATAAATGCCTTGCCATAGATTCCAGCATCTGCAGCGTAGGCGATTCCCTTATATCATCCACATTCTCTTTGTAGGTCAATCCATAAATTCCAACCCGTCCGATGTCCGTCATATGATTTTCTTTCATAATTTCGTAAATTCTATTCAGTACAAAATCCGGCATACTGTCGTTTGTCTTCATTGACTCGTCAATGACTTTGGCAAGTCCCGGATAATCGCCCACCAGAAACCAAGGGTCAACGGAAATGCAATGGCCGCCGACTCCAGGACCCGGCTGAAGAATATTCACTCTTGGATGCATATTGCAAATCCGGATAATTTCATATACGTCCATATCCGCATGACGGCATATCTTAGCCAGCTCATTTGCAAATGCAATATTTACGGCTCTGTATGTATTCTCAACTACCTTTGTCATTTCCGCCGTGCATATATCTGTAATCACAATTTCCCCCTGACAGAATGAGGCATAGTAATTCCTGATTTTTTCTCCCACTTCTCTATTATCCGCCCCAATTGTCCGGTTATTGTGAATCAGTTCATATACCATATTGCCAGGTATAATCCTTTCAGGCGCATGCACCAGCTGGATATTTTTTCCTTTTATATCTTCATCCGCCTCTATCAGCGGACGGATATATTTGTTAATCGTTCCAGGGGATATAGTTGATTCGATAACAATTACCGCCCCCTTCTCTGCAACCTTGAGCACCTCTCTTACCGCATCGGCCACATAAGCTGCATCAACCTTCTTCGTAAACTTGTCATACGGTGTGGGAACAGACACAATATAAGTATCTGTAGACTGATATTGGGCCGTAAACCGAATCCCCTGCGATACCGCCGACTCAAACAATTCTTCCAGCCCTTCTTCCTGAAAAGTAATATGCCCCCTGTTCAAAGCAGCTATAATTTCCTCATTACAGTCTGTTCCAACCACATCCACACCATGTGCAGCCATCATAAGCGCTGTTGGAAGACCAATATAACCAAGCCCTATTACATTAATCATCTTTCCTATTCACTCCGTTTCTTTCTTCCGCCCACATCCGTTTTAGCACATCCGCCAATATCCGTGCCGAATGCTGTATGGAATATTTATCCCGCATTAATTTGACTGCATTGTCCCTTAAGTGTCCTGTCCGGCTCCGGTTCCTGTACATTTTATCAAACGCTTCCCATAATTCCTCCAATTGATTTGGAGGTACCGCCATTCCTAAACCGGCTTCTTTTAATACTGTTACCGCATCTCCTTTGGCTGCAAGCAATACCGGGCATCCCACTCCTAACGCTTCATATATTTTTGTCGGTATGCTGTCTTTCAGCTTTTCATTGACCAGCGGCACAAAACTTATATCCGCCGCCTTCAATACTGTATAAATATCCTTATTGGATAATTTTCCTCCGAAAAACACATTGTCCAGCTGTTTGTTTCTGACATATTCCTTTAATTCCTGCTCCTTGGCTCCCTTGCCATATATCCAGAAATTTACATTCAGTTTGTTTTCTTTTGCTTTTCCGGCTATATATAATAACTGCCTCAACCCTTGCGCCAAACCGATATTTCCAGTATAGACACACACACACTTATCCTGTCCGGCCATTTTTTCATATAAAACCGGATTTAGTTTATTTTCCAAAAAATGGAGGTCAAATCCATTGGGCACCGTAATTACTTCTTTATCAGGTACATATCCTTTTAATTTTTTTGTTTTCCCCTCACTTACTGCCGTAACCAAATCGGCATGTTTTAGCATAAAATCTCTGATAAACCTGAAGATTCCATAATAAATACTGTTTTTTGTAAACTCATTCATCTCCAGCGT
>DNJW01000338.1:2682-3133 GCA_003488965.1 Lachnospiraceae bacterium
ATAAACTCATTCATCTCCAGCGCCACATCCGGCCAAATATCACGGACATCATATACCAGCCTCGCTTGTTTTAATCTGGCCAAAATCCAGCCTGCTATACTGATGAGTGCCGGAGGTACCGTAGTAATTACGATATCAATCTTTCCTATTTTTCCCGACTTACATACCGAAGAAACGGCAAAACTGACACCGTTTGCCAATCGGTAAAAAATATTTTTCTTTTTAAGCGGTATCGCCGGGCAATAGGTAACTTCCGAATCTTTTGCAATCCCTTTTATATCAGGAGCCATAATTACCGTTTCGAATCCTTGCTTCTCCAGTTCTTCCTTAAAAGCCCGCACTCTTTTTGTACATGGATTATCAATCAGATAAGGGTCTCCCATATGAATCAATATTCTTTGCATTTGTATACCCCATGTCCGCCTCAGCAGACTCAAAATCAATAGTTGAA
>DNJW01000338.1:3451-9791 GCA_003488965.1 Lachnospiraceae bacterium
GCAGACTCAAAATCAATAGTTGAAAGAGCTTTTCTTTCAACCTTCTTTACCCTTCGTTCTTCCACTTCCCAATCATCTTGCTCTTCTCCTCCTCAAATCCTTCCGTACTTTCCGGGGTGAACAATGTCTTCACCGTGAGCATAATCATTTTCAAATCCAGCAGAAGGCTCTGGTTCTCGATATACATCAAATCCAGCTTTAGTTTGTCATAAGCGCTGGTATTGTATTTTCCGAAAATCTGTGCATATCCGGTCAGGCCTCCCTTCACCCGCATGCGATAGGCAAATTCCGGCACTTCCAAACAATACTTCTTCACATGTTCCACCCGCTCCGGTCTTGGCCCTACCACGGACATATCCCCTTTCAGAATATTGAAAATCTGCGGCAGTTCGTCGATACGGAATCTTCTTATCACACGCCCCACTTTTGTAATACGCGCATCATGTTCGGTGCAGGGAATCACTGCCCCTTCCTTCTCCGCATCCGGAATCATACTCCGGAATTTAATAATCTCAAAAACTCTGCCGTTTACCGTGCATCTCTTTTGTTTGAAGAAAACCGGTCCGCCATCTTCCAGTTTGATTGCTATAGCGGTAACCGCCATAGGAACTGCTGCAAAGATTAGCGCAATGATTGATACTGTCAAATCCAGCAGACATTTTGTCCTATATTTTCTGGCATCCAGATAGTGATATTCATATTTAAACAAGGGGGTATCAATTAATGTTCTCTCCTCAAAGCCCTGCAGGATAATGTCTGAGATTCTTGGAGTAATATACAAATTCTTTTTATGTTCAATGCAGTATTCCATGGTACTTGTTCTGCTGCCTCTATCCACCTCATACAAGATGACGGTATCATATGGAGCAATTTTTGCATAAAGCTGTTCCTTCGTGCAATCTTCTATGCTAATACATTCCTTAATCCGGAAAAGATGCTCATATTTTTGTTTTAGCTTCCGCACAAATTCGGCCGAATCCTCTCCTCCATACAAAACTAGCGTCGCATTTGCATCTATATATCTGATAAAATACTGTTTTGTATAGACTGCCCAGACCGCCATGCCAAGAATCTGTATTCCTGCTGTGACAAGTCCCGGCAGAATATTCACATACCGGCGGCTTACCAGACAGCATTCCACATACAATACCGTATCGGCAATTCCGATTGCCAGAAACTGGGAAAAAATAATCTCACTGATTTTATAAGTACCAATTTTATATGCCCGGTATAACTTTGCAAAATAGTTATAAATAATAAAATAAATGACAACACTGAACACACCGCCTGCTATACGGTTAACGCCAAATACAAACTGGTTATAAAAGCAGAACCAGACAATAAAAAACAAGGAAACAATATAAAAATTTACAATGTTCTTGGATTTAGATACCAGTTTATCTTTTTCTTCTATCAGATTCACATTCTCATCTCCAATGCAGCAATGTTTTAATCCGCAGGCTCATAAAAAATATCAAGAACAAGTTGATAGAGCGCACTCTCATCGGCATAAAATTCATCATCCCCGCCGCCTGCATTGTCTGCCTGGCCGATACTTTTTCCAGGAACCGCAATAATCCGTCCGGCATCAAAATGATAGCCTCCCGTATTCACAGCCACATAAGCCATCTCATCTACTGTAATATCCGTAACTGCCCTATCTGATATTTTGTTAAATATTTTTATTAAAAGTGAAATATCCTTCTTCGTCATTTCCCTTGCTCTGTTGACAAATTCTTCCAGAGGACTCCGCTTTCCTGCCCGGATATCTTTCAATACATTTAAATCCATTCCGCCTAACATATCTGACACTGTCAGAACCCCGTCCATATCCACTGCCAGATATCCGTGAACCGGAATTCCATAAAAAAGACGGCTTACCGCTTTTACTTGATACTCACAGCTTTTTTTCCCTCCATCGCCAAATTGGTGCTGAATTGCAACCGGCGCTGTTATCATACCTTCGCGGATGCCCTGTTCATCATATACGTCAATATCTATCATGGTGCCGCAGTTAACCGGCAAAACAGTGATTGTCTGTTGATGGGAATTTAAGACCAGCAAGAACAACGCAGCGGCCCGCCCGCCGTTCTGGGCTTCTTTGACCGGCTCCCCATTGCTTTCTTTCTCAATTCCCATAAACAAAAAGGTGAGAATATCGTCATTATAGCGGTAATTATGCCCCTCATATCCGATTTGCCCCTTCTGCTGTTCCTCCGTCTTTACCGACATTACCGGAATATTCTGAACAGACTGCATGGTCTCGGCCGCATAGTTCTCCGTATGTCTTTCCAGATTATACTTCCCTGAAACTCCAAGAACCGTCAGGCTGCCGATTCCAAAAGCTGCCGCGCATAGGAGCCCCCCGCCTATCGCCATTAGTCTTTGTTCCCTCTGTTTTGCTTTCTGCTGCTTGTTTCCATTCCCTTTTTCTCTATTTCTCATTTTTATACCCCATATCCGCTTTAGCGGACTTAAAAATCAATAAGAGTACAAAGCAAATTCCAAACACCACTGCCCCGTCCAGCCATCTCCTAATCCTTAAATGAAGCCCTGACTGTTCAGGAACCTGACTGTCCCCTTCCCTATTATGGGTTTCATAAAATATCCTTTCCACGTCTCTTGTCAGCGCATCCATCCAATCCCTCCAGACTGTTCCCATTCTCTATTCCTAATTCATCCGGTCACATCCATCACTGCCAGTGCCAGAACCGTTAGCAACAGCAGCAGCAATGCATATCTGATATAGCCTGCAATCCTTTTTCTGTTTTTCATCCCTTTTCTCTGCTCTGCTGTTATTGCACAATAATGGTCAGCGGTACAGGCCGGGACTGATTGCCATCCGAATCCTCTGTCATAACAGTTGCCTGATAAATACCCTCCTGATTTACGTCATAACCGCTCACATGCAAATTACTGAATAAGGTTTCATAGCTGTCCTTATCGTCGGAAAGATTTCCTATCACATCTACCCATGCCGGAGCCTGTCCGGCTTCTATATTGATTTCCGTTGCTTTCAGCGTCAGCACAGGCGCCCCTGCCGCCGTTTCATTTTCTGTTTCTTCTTCCGATTCGTCTATTTGAGAGGCATCCTGTTCATTCCCTTCTTCTCCCCTCTGTCCGTTTTCTGGCACAGTTTCCTCTCTATTATTATCAGAAATATTTTCCTCTCTGCTGCCTTCCAGTCCCGTCCAAAAGCCTGACTGCATCAGCCACTCATCCTGCACTTCTATGCCGTCCTCCTCATCCGCTTCAAATACTGCCGGGAACTTGCGGGAACACTTTCCTGCATTGCCTGCTTTATCGCTGACGGCATAAAATACTACCACTGATTTTTCTTCCCTATTTTCCATTATTTTTTCAATCACAATGCTGCCCGTCATATCTCCATCTTCATTATCAAAAGCAGCAATTCCTTCTAAAAGAGCGGATGTTTCCATCCCTTCCTGATAGACGGTATCCACATCCTGAAACTCAAAATGAGGCTTTTCCCTGTCGGTTCCCAAATAGAGCACTGCACAAGCCGCTGCCAGTGCTACGTCCGCCACGGCAAGCACAATACCGGTTATCCTGCCATTTTTCATTTACTCCTCCTGATTCCTTATGCCGGATTCTCCCTCTGTCCTGCTTTTGCCGATGTCATCTCCATATTTCCCATAATATTTTCCGTAATACTTTCCATAGTACCTTCCGTAATGACCATAATACCCTTTGCCGTCCATATCCACCTTGTTCAGAACCACGCCGAGAATGCGGCTTCCTGTTTTATCCAGCTGTTCCTTCACCGTCTGAACAAACTTATAGCTTACCGCATTATTTTCTACCACCAGCACCGTACCGTCGCAGTTCTTTGCGGCTACTGCCGCATCTATCACGCTTCCTAAGGGGGGCGTATCTACAATTACATAGTCAAAAGAGTTGCGCAGTACCTTAAGAATAGAAAGAAACCTTTCTCCTCCTAACAGCTCGCTGGGATTGGGCGGCACCGGTCCGGAAAAAGTAATGTAAAGATTTTCAACGTTTGTCCGGCATATGATATCCGGATACTCTGCCCTGCCGATTAGGCAATGAGTCAGTCCCTGTTTGACTGCCCCCGTCCGGTAACGGCCCACAAGCACTGATTTGCGCATGTCCGCATCAATCAGCATTGTCTTATTGCCCGCCTCTGCAAATGCTTTTGCCATTTCCATGGCAATGCTTGACTTCCCCTCATTCGGCGTACAGCTTGTTACCGCCACTATCTTTACCTCTTCCCCGCAGAATTCAATATTGGTCCGCAGTGTCTTAAAGGCTTCCCTTGTGCGGTAATCATCTGTTCTGTTAAACTGCAGCTTTACCTCCTGCATGTTTCCATCCTCCTCCTACTTCCTCTTCTTTTTTCTCTTTCCCTTTTTCTCCCCGTCTGCTGCCACCGGTATCAGCGCAAGAGTACTTAGCCCCAAATATTTCTCTACATCCGCAGAGGACTTTATCGTATCATCCAGCAGATACCTTGCCGCAATGACAATGCACACCAGCAAAACTCCTACAGCGCCTCCGACAAGCACCCATTTCGTAATGCTTGGCGCAGCCTTTTCCGTAGGCATATTGGCAGGCTCCACTACATTTACTGCCTCAATATCCATCACGTTCTGGATATGGCTGCTGGCCGCTTCCCGGATACAGTTGGCTGTTTCCATGGCCTGCACAGGATCCGTATCTTTGACCGTAATTGATACAATACGCGTATCCGTAGGCGTATCCACGCGTACCTGCTGCAAAAGGTCTTTATACCCTTCCTCCAGTCCCAGCTTCTGGATGACCTCTTCCAGCACATACCGGCTGTTAATCAGCTCAGCATAGTCTTTCGTCAGCTGTGTGCCCATCTGGACATCGCTATAAGTTACGGAGGCATCCTCCGCCTTATTCAAAATATAAATTTTTGTGGTAGATTCATACACCGGCACCAGCAGAAATTTGCTGATAATAAAGCAAAGCATCGCCGCAAACAGCCCGATACCGGCAATCATCCAGATATGGCCTAGCAGAATCTGGAACAGCTCCAGCAAATCTATTTCAATTTCTTCATTTTCTCTCCTATTTTCCATGAAAATTTCTCCTATCACAGTTTTCCGGCTTAAATATACCGGTCCGCTATCACTTGCATAGGATTGGCATGCAGCAATCTCTCCGTATATTCTTTCCCGTACTTTTTTTCAAGATATCTGGCACAGTCCAAAAGCGCCGGAGTTCTTCTTTGGCTGCCGTGGGCATCCGTTGCAACAAAATGGACCAGTTCCTTTTTCAGCAGCTTCCGTACCTCTTGTTTCTCCTTCCATCCAAACTGCCCTAATATACTTCCGGCATTGACCTGTATATAACAGCCCATGGCAATCAAGTCTTCCACATACTCTGCTCTGGCACATACGCTGCCGTACCGCTCCGCATGGGCAAGAATCGGCCGGTATCCGGCCAAAAGCATCTGATAAATGCCCTTCCTGATATAATCCAGTTCATCCATCGGTCCAAATTCCACCAGCACATAACCAGAACCTGCCATGGTACACGCCTGCTTTTCTTCCAGTACATGTACTGTCTCGCTGGAATAATAAAACTCATTTCCTGCATACAGCTGTATCCCCATCCCGGACTCTCTGCTTTTCTTGTCCAGCTGGTCTATAAGCGCCTTTACCTTCCCTGCTCCGGCACTGTTTCGCATCGGTTTATGGTGGGGCGTCAGAATGATGCCTTCTATCCCGTTTTCCTCTGCAATTTTTAACATTTTCATGCTTGTTTCAAAATCTCTGGCTCCATCGTCTATCCCCGGCAGGATATGGGAATGGATATCTATATAACCTTTCATGCCTTATCTATAGCTCCTGCATTGGTATCTTTTCCGGTTATTTTCCGTTTTGTTCTTTTGGGGAGGTACAGCCGCACCCCTGCAGCTGCACCCCATGCCTGTCTGTCAACAGAAAAACAGATTTATCTTACAATTCCCGCTTATCAACTATTATTAATATTTAAATTCAACTATCAAAAACTAAAACTATAAAAACTGCCCTATCATCATTCATGATTCCTTAAATTCTGCCGCCGGCATTATTGCGGGGCGGCAGAACAACCACATGTTGGGAATAAATATTTACGGGTCAGCCCGTTAAGTAATCATGCATGATTCAATATTTGTTCTGATTTTCCGTCTGGATTATTCTCCTGTCTTAGGAGAAACTGCAGGGTCTGCCATAGCTGCGGGAGCTGCTGCTGCCGGAACGGAAGCTGCTTTTGTATTATCTGAGGAACTGCTGCTGTTGCTGCCGTTGTCAGAAGAGCCACCGTCATTGCTGCTGTTGCTGCTGTC
>DNJW01000376.1:0-2587 GCA_003488965.1 Lachnospiraceae bacterium
TGCCACTATTCTGGGGCAGTTTGTAAGCTTTGTAATCTGTGCCGCCTATCTGAGAAAGGGCAAGACGTTCCGCCTTTGTGCAGGCAGCTTCCGGTTAGATGCCGCACTGTTAAGGCCGATTATGGCATTGGGTACTTCAAGCCTTCTGACACAGTTATCCATTGTTGTCATTACGGTAATCAACAATATATTGCTGGTGCGCTATGGGGCGGAGTCCGTTTATGGGGCGGATATTCCCCTTGCCGCATTTGTGGTTATTATGAAGCTGTTTCAGATTGTACTGAACATTGCCATTGGTATTGCCGCGGGCGCACAGCCTATCGTGGGTTACAATTATGGGGCGGGAAAATACGGACGGGTAAGGGAACTGCTGAAATTAATTGTCGGATGGACAGGGATTGTCTGTCTGGTCTGCACGGTATTTTTTGAAGCAATTCCGCAAGTGTTCATCCGTATGTTCGGTGCAGATGGGAAATTATACACGCAGTTTGCAGTGGGATGTCTGCGGATTTATCTTTCTCTCATTGTGTTTACTTGTGTACAGAAGGTATGTGCTATTTTCCTGCAGTCCATCGGCCATGCCAAAACAGCGGCACCGCTTTCGGTAATCAGAGATGTATTCCTGATCGTGCTTTCTTTGGTTATGCCGGTATTTCTGGGGGTTACGGGCATTTTCTGGGCGGCTCCTATGGCGGATATATTGGCAACTGCGGTTACGGCAGCTGTTATGGCAGGACTGTGGATGCAGCTGGGTGAGACAGGCGGAATCTTATCGGACAGCCATTAAGCTCTAAAATAGAAAATCAAGCAGATATCCCCCTTGTTTTCATAGATGAAATAAAGTATAATTTTATTTAACTGAACCGTATAACACAATTACTTTCATGTTCTATTATCACAAGGAGGAAACGGTATGTATCATTGCCACACATGTTTTTATCTGTCAGGCGGAAGGAGCAGAATATTTGACATCATAAAAGAAATGCCTCCGCTTGAGCATTTTACCCATAAATTTCTGGAAAGCGAAAAACCGGAGCGGGAACTGGCTGCCGAGGCAGATGTGATCATTGCGGATTTGCAGAATTTGCCGGATTTGGATGCAAAGGCGGCGGTACAGCTGCTTGCTTTGGCGAAGAAAAAAGAAGGCGAACTGATTCTTCTGGCGGATAAAAATCAGGCGGATGCTCTTTTAGGAGAATTGTCAAAGGTGAAAGATATATGGCTTAGTCCCATGGGAGAGGAAGAAATAAAATTCCGTTTTTTAAGATGGCAGCAGACATACAAGATGAGTAAGGATTTCTGGCAGACCAGCCATTATTTTGAGGCTACGATTAATAATATACCTAATCTTATCTGGTATAAAGATAAAAACGGTATCCATGAAAAGGTAAACGACAGCTTCTGCAAGACCGTGAATAAATCCAAAAGCCAGGTGGAGGGGCAAGGTCATGCGTATATCTGGGATGTGGAGCACGATGACCCGGTCTGCATAGAATCCGAACAAGAGGTCATGAGCAAGCAGAAAACCTGCATATCGGAAGAAGTGATCCAGACAGGTGCAGGAGAGAGAACGCTTATGACTTACAAGTCGCCGCTGTATGATTTGGACGGCAGTGTGATGGGAACGGTTGGCGTGGCGATTGACGTAACGCAGGAACGGGCTTATGAGCAGGAAATTATACAAAAAAACAGAACATTGGAAAAAATATTTACAACTATTGACTGCGGAGTGATACGCCATACCACAGACGGAGCCCATGTTCTCAGTATCAATAGCGCCGCACTGAAAATTCTGGGGTATGAATCCAAGGAAGAGCTTATGGCGGACGGGTTCGATATGATTGCGGGAAGTGTGGTGGAAGAGGATAGGGGAAAACTGCAGGAAAGCATAAAAAAGCTGGAAAAAGAAGGAGACAGCGTCAGCATAGAGTACCGCCTGCGGCATAAAGACGGAAAAATGTGTCATGTGATGGGGAATATAAAGCTTTTGAAGGAGAATGGCGAACTGTTTTACCAGCGCTTTCTTTTGGACTGTACAGCCCAGAAACAGCAGGAGATGGAGAATGAAAGATGGCGGATGGAATTGATTCAGGCACTGGGAATCAATTACAGCATTGTCTGCTATTTTGATTTGGATACGGATATCGGCATTCCGTACCGCTGCAATGGGGAAGACGGAAAAGTTTTTGCATCCGCATCCGGCGGAAAAATTTCATTTAAAAAAAGTATGGAGCGTTACATACAGGAGTTTGTGCATGAAGATGACAGAAAAATGGTGGAGCAGTTTTCTTCCGTAGAATATCTGGAAAAGGAATTGGAGGAAAAAAGACTTTGTTATATAAACTACCGTGCGTGTCTGAACGGGAAAACGGAATATTTTCATATGAAGGCAGTGCGGATAGGAGAGTGGGGAAAGAATAGGGGTATTGTGCTGGGCTTCCGCAGTGTGGAAGAGGAAATCTGTTACGAAATCAAGCAGAAGAATCTGCTGGAAGATGCGCTGCAGCAGGCAAATAGGGCAAATAAGGCCAAAAGCGTATTCCTTTCCAATATGTCCCACGATATCCGTACGCCGATGAATGCCATT
>DNJW01000376.1:2907-3046 GCA_003488965.1 Lachnospiraceae bacterium
GATGAATGCCATTGTGGGATTTACTTCTCTGGCAATTGCCCACATTGATGATAAAGAACAGGTAGGGGAATATCTGAAAAAAATTATGACATCGGGGAACCATTTGCTGAGCCTGATTAATGATGTTCTGGATATGAGC
>DNJW01000376.1:3387-7528 GCA_003488965.1 Lachnospiraceae bacterium
CAAGATGCATCTGGACGAGAAACCATGTTCTCTGCCGGATATTCTCCACGGGCTGCGCAGTATACTGATGGCGGATGTCCATGCGAAGCAGCTGGATTTGTATATAGATGCGGTGGATATTACGGATGAAGAGATATATTGCGATAAGCTGCGGCTGAATCAGNNNCATGATATCCGCACGCCCATGAATGCCATTGTGGGCTTTACGGCTCTGGCAATTACCCATATTGAGCAGAGGGAACGGGTGGCGGAATATCTGAATAAGATTATGACATCGGGAAATCATTTGCTGAGTCTTATTAATGATGTTCTGGATATGAGCCGCATTGAGAGCGGCAAGATGCATCTGGAGGAGAAGGCCTGCCGCCTGCCGGATATCCTTCACGACCTTCGCAATATCATTCAGGCGGATATCCGCGCCAAGCAGCTGGAGCTGTATATGGATGCGGTAGATGTCTATAACGAGGATATATACTGCGATAAGCTTCGTCTGAACCAGGTGCTTTTAAATCTGCTGAGCAATGCGGTAAAATATACCGGGGCGGGCGGAATGATTAGTATGAGGATTGCGGAAAAAGCCGGAGCGCCAAAGGGATATGCAAATTATGAATTTAATATCAGAGATACGGGAATCGGTATGAGCGAAGAATTTGTATCCCATATTTTTGAACCCTTTGAGAGAGAAAAAAGCAGCACTATCAGCGGAATCCAGGGCACTGGATTAGGCATGGCGATTACGAAAAATATTGTCGAAATGATGAATGGCACCATTGAGGTGAACAGTACCCAGGGAAAAGGGACAGAGGTGACAGTCCGTTTTACGTTCCGCTTGAATGTAGGAGTAAAGGAGCCACAGGATATACCGGAATTGAAAAACTGCAGGGCGCTGGTGGTGGACGATGATTTTAATACTTGTGACAGCGTGACTTATATGCTGGGACAGATAGGAATGCGTGCGGAGTGGACTCTTTCCGGAAAAGAGGCACTGCTAAGGACGCGTCAGGCAGTGATGAGAAATGACATTTATACGGTATATGTCATAGACTGGATGCTGCCTGATATGAACGGGATAGAGGTTACCAGAAGAATAAGAAAGGAAATGGGAGATAATGTGCCGATTATTCTTCTGACAGCCTATGACTGGCTGGATATTGAGGAAGAGGCAAAGGAAGCAGGCATTACGGCATTTTGCAGCAAGCCGTTGTTTTTATCGGAGCTGCGAAGCTGCCTGCGTTCTGTTGTGGAGACAGAGCCGGAAAAGAACAAAGAAGACCATGAGGCAGCAAAACGGCATGAAGGACGTATTCTTTTGGCGGAAGACAATGAACTGAATCAGGAAATTGCCACGGCGATTTTAGAAGATGCGGGATTTTCCACGGAAGTGGCAGGAAACGGACAGATTGCTGTGAATATGCTGAAAAATTCCGAGCCGGGTTATTATCAGCTGATACTGATGGATGTCCGTATGCCGGTCATGGACGGATATGAGGCGGTCAGGGAAATCCGTAAGCTGGAGAATACAGAACTGGCATCCATTCCGATTCTGGCTATGACTGCCAATGCTTTTGAGGAGGATAAGCAGGAAGCGTTAAGATGCGGAATGAACGGCCATTTGGCAAAACCGATTGATGTCAAAGTGCTTTTAGATACGCTGGATAAAATATTAGTTTAAGGGCGGAGGTATCTATATAGTGTTCGAAAAATGGATTACGGACGGGACAGCGTCCCCGTTTTATGTCAGGAAGGAATTTAAGATATTAAAGCCGGTGAAATCAGCAACAGCAAAAGTGTGCGGGCTGGGGCAGTTTTTGTTTTATATAAACGGAAGAAAGGTATCCGGCCATGAACTGGACCCGGCATGGACGGACTATCATAAATGGATACAGTATGTGACCTTTGATGTGGCGGGGTATTTACATCAGGGCAGCAACGGGATTGGTGCAGAGGTGGGAAACGGCTGGTATCATAAGACCGATGAATATTATACCTTCGCTTTTCCGCCTTTTATGCCGCCCAATCCGAATCCTTATAAACCGTTCGGAAAAAGTCTGGTGTTTGCAATGGAACTGACAGTTGGCTATGAGGACGGGACGGAGGAAGTTCTGGCAGCGGATGAAAGTTTTAAGGTAAAGAGACATCCTGTGGTTATGAGCAATGTTTACGGCTCGGAGACAATAGACGGGGCTCTGGTGCAAAAGGGGTGGAGCAAGGCCGGTTTTGATGACAGCGATTGGCAGGAAGCACAGCCGGTTATGCCGGAAGAAGCGCCAAAAGGGGAACTGAAAAACCAGTTTCAGCCCCCGGTGAAAATAATCCGTTCATACGATGCGAAATATCTTCATATGATAGAAAGCAGCCCTGCCCGTGAAATATATGATTTCGGACAGAACATGTCAGGGATGCTGGATTTTGAAGTCAAAGGAAAAAAGGGTGATTCCATAAAGGTTTATCCGGCGGAAAAACTGGGCGAAGACGGCGATGTGGACCAGATGGCGAAAAACTGGATGATGGTGAATTCCTGTATCACATATGTGATAGGGGAGGATGATGTATGGGAACATTGCCGGATGAAGTTTACTTATTTTGCAGGCCGGTTTGCGGCAGTAGAAAAAATTTGTGCCTGTGAGAAGGCGGAGGAAGTACCGGAAGGTGCGGCTAAGGGAAGCGGAGCAGTACAGGAAAAACATGAGATTCAGATGAGGAACTTTCATGCAGATGCCGTTTCCAGCGCATATAAAGCCGACGGAAGCTTTATGTGCGATGATGAACGTTATATGCAGATTTACGATATGATTGAAAAGACGGTGGAGGCCAATATGATTGGCGTTCATACGGACTGCCCTACGATTGAGCGTTTTGCATGGCAGGAGCCGAACCATCTGATGGCAAGTTCAATTTTCTATATGAAGGACGGAAGAAAGCTTTGGGAGAAATTTCTCATGGATATGCGCTATGCGCAGCATAAGAAGGAGGATTATTTTCTGGATTTTGCCGGGGAAAAATTTTATCCGGGCGATGGCCTGATGCCGTCCCAGTGTCCCTGCTATATACCGAATGTTCTTCCGGTGCCGGGAATGGGAAGCTTTTACGATATTATCCCTTGGGGAAGCACCTGTATTCTGGGCGCTTACTGGCATTACCGGTTTTACGGCGACAGAAAGATAATAGAGGATAATTACGGAGCCGGCATAAGATATTTGAGGCATTTGCAGACAAAAAAAGACAGCAATGGGTTTATCAGCCACGGTCTTGGAGACTGGGGAAACCCGCGCAATGATTTGGCAAGGGAAAATATTGAGACTGCGTTTCTGTTTGCCGATGCGAAGGTACTGGCAGAATTTGCAGAAAGACTCGGTAAAAAAGAGGAACAGAAAGAACTGGAAGAATATGCCAGAAGAATAAAAGAGGAGTACAATGAAAAACTGATGGTACGGCATCCGGAAGAGGGCTTCTGGTGTTACCGCTGTTTTGACCATCCGGACGAAATATTCCTTACCCAGGCGTCCCAGGCACTGCCGCTGTTCTGGGGTATGGTTCCGGAAGAAAGGATTGGGGATATAACAAAAGCATTGCGCTATACGCTGGAACGTGACGGGGCATTTATTTGCGGGGAAGTAGGATTGCCTTATGTCATCCAGTCGGCCTGCCGCTACGGTATGAATGATATCATCAGTAAATTCATACTGAAAAAGGAGCATCCCAGCTATTATTCTTTTATTCTGGATGGGGAAACCACTCTTGGGGAATATTGGGAAACCAATCCCCGCAGCCACTGCCATGATATGATGGGGCATATTATCGAATGGTATTACAACGGAATTGCAGGAATTATCCCGGCAGAACCGGGATTTGAAAAGGTCATCATCAAACCATGGCTTCCGGAGAGCATACATGAATTTACATGTGCCTATGAGTCCGTACAAGGACCGGTTAAAGTGCATGTAAAGGAGTCGGAAAAAGAGATTCTGCTGGAAACGGAAGTGCCCCGGGGCGTGGAAAAATCTGTGGATTTGTCGAACTTGGAACAGAGAGGGAAAAAGATTGTAATTAAGATAGGCGATTGCGAAACACAGTGATTCTGCACTTGTCATTGTGCAGCTTGTATATTCCAACAGAGACGCGCTTTCGCTCCGCGATTACC
>DNJW01000322.1:0-18569 GCA_003488965.1 Lachnospiraceae bacterium
TAACTGTCAAAAACAGGATTATACCATGTATGCAAAAATAATTCCATGAGTGTGCTTGTCTGTGGTATGGTAGTTTTGTGCTTTTCATTCCCGGAAAAATAAAGGGTTCGGGGTAAAGGAGATCATGGAAGAGTGCGGCAGGCTGGATAACGCATACCGTGAAACTTCCCCGGTTCCGGATGACTGCTTTTTTTCCTTCCGAGGAGATGAGGTGCTTTTGCGGGAAGAGGAGGATACCCCTTGCCGTTTACAGCAGAGGATGCTCCGCAGGGAACAGCGTTACTTGTATAGGGCAGGAATAGCCGGACGGGTATATTTTTAAAGATATGGGCTTGACATAAGTACAACACCATGTTATTCTTTATAATATAACACGATGTTATACTTTTTAGGAGGGTGCCATATGATACAACAGATATCGGATGCCGAACTTGAAATTATGAAGATTATTTGGGGGAACCCGGAGGAGGTGACGTTGTTTCCCTATATCATGGAAGAACTGACATTGAGAGGGAGGCCATGCCAGAAAAACACACTGATTGTACTTCTGTCACGACTGATTAATAAAGGATTTTTGAAAGCTAAGAAGATTGGACGGCACAACGAATATACTGTTTTGGTTTCAGAAACTGAATATCAGACAGAACAGACAAAAAATTTCATGGATAAGATTTATGAGGGCAGCGCAAAAGAGCTGGTGTCCAATTTGATTTTTGGGGATTTGCTGGCAGATGAAGAATATGAGGAGCTGAGAAGTCTGCTGGAGAAAGGGCGGGAGAAAAAATGAATATGGTTTTGAAGCTGCTCTTGTCTATGTCTTGTTCCGGCACTTTGCTTATTCTGGTACTGTTTTTAGGAAAACGATTTTTGAAAGATAAGCTTAGCAAACAGTGGCAGTATTATGTTTGGCTCATTGTTATTATGAGACTTTTACTCCCTTTTGGGGCGGAAATAAATCTGATGGGAAAGACTTATCAGGCTATTGACCAGGCGGTAACCCAGGAAACTCCCTTGCCGCAAATACCCCCGGCTGCAATTTGGTATAGCGAATCTGTTGCCGGTTTGGGGCAGGAAACCGCTTCGGCAGAGGCTTTGACCGCTGCACATCCTTTTTGGGACATGATATCTTTGCTGACAGACCATATCTGGCTGATTTGGCTGGCAGTGGCATTGGGAATGCTGATACGGAAAGTAACGATTTATCAAAGCTTTGTGCAATATATAAATTCGGGATGGATTCCGGTTTCTGATATGGATATTTTAGACCGGCTTTCCGTTACCGCAGAGCAGATGGGGATTAAAAGACCAGTGGAACTATGTACCAATCCGCAGGTTTCTTCGCCGCTGTTAAAGGGATTTGTTCATCCATGTATTGTACTGCCAAGTGTGGATATATCCGAAAAGGACTTTCGGTATATCATAGTACATGAACTGATTCACTATAAACGGAGAGATATGTTTTATAAATGGCTGGTACAGGTAACGGTCTGTCTGCACTGGTTCAATCCGTTTGTGCATCTTATGAGCCAGGAAATAACCAAATTATGTGAGTTTTCATGTGATGAGGCTGTTCTTGCAAAAGTGGGATATACAAACGCAGAAGATTATGGGAAAACATTGCTTGATGCGATGGCAGCAGTTGGGAAATATAAAGAGTCTTCTGGGGCTGTGACTTTAAGCGAGAACAAAAAAATATTGAAAGGGAGGTTAAAGGCAATTATGAGTTTTAAGAGAAAATCTAAGGCAATCCATATTTTGACAGGTACGCTGACACTGTGCATGATTTTTGGTGCGTTTATTTTAGGCGTTTATCCTGGTGAAGCATCAAGCCGGATGCAGGAAAACCCTTCGGTATCGAACCGGAACAAAGAAGATATGCTTTCTGCGCAGGGCACAACAGATGCATATACTGCAGTATTTTCTTCACAGGTGGAGCAATATTATGAGGCCGATAGCCTGCCTTTGTTTCAAATTGCATTTTCCGGGCTTGATGAGAAGGAACAGCTTGCATGGCTGGAAAAACTCTACGCCGATGACGGTGTTGCTTTCTTTTCCGTTGCAGTAAAAGCGTTGGATGGGAACGATTCGCTGCTTGCCGGCTTTGCAGAAAAAGCATATGGGGATGGTAAGATTGCGTTTTTCTCTATTTTGACAGACTGCATGGGCGAAGCGGAATTGGAAGCTTGGCTGGACAAGGCATTGGAGGATGGCCATCGGAGTTTCCAGTCAATATTGTTTGACAAACTGGAGACGGATGCTGAATGGGATGTCCAGGAAGAAAAATGGGAAGAGCAGCAAAGGTTAGAATACCAGGCTGTGGGAGTTACATGCAATGGAAAGAATTATTATTATCAGGGACAGTTGGTCAACATTTTTCTGGATATCCGGTCCAATCAATCTTTTTATACTTTGGATATGAACCCGGATGGAACAGTGAATATTAAGATTATCCGTGGAGAGGATGGGAAGATTACGGGCGTTTTCTATATGGACGAGGCGGAAGTGGCTGATTTGTTAGGTGATATGAATGATTCGGATGATTCGGATGATTTCTGAGTCGCTTTTCGCTTCTGCCGGAATAATATCGTATAAAGAGCGTTGTTTTTGGCGGATATTCCCGGTTCCGTGTGGATATTATGCAGCTGTCCTTAGCCATGAATCTCATCAGGTTCCGTCATTTCCTGAAGGGTTATTTGCGTCTGGACATGGCAGTCTGTCTGTATCAGTTTCAGGCTGTCTGATTCCGAAAGAAGATAGCCCAAGATGTGGAAATCGTAAAGTCCTTCTTCATATAAAAGATAAGTGATGTTTCCGTATTCCGTTTCATCCACCCATAGATACATTGGGATTCCCTGGATGTCATCTTCATTGATGATGTCATAAACCCGCTGGGTCAGGGCATCGTCTTTTGCATCAAAAGATAAGTGGTCAACAGTATAATAGTTGGAGGTCATCCAAAGGGATACGTTGTATTCCTCCGTCTTTCCGTCATTGTCAATATCGCAGATTCGCCGGTAACCGGCGTCTTTTTCTTCCCTTTCCGCTGTCCCATGGGGAACTTGGGAGCCGGATAAGTGATGGGCTGCAAATGTCTCCAAGGTGTTTTTTAGACCTTGGTATTTGCTGCCTTTCGCATAAGTGGTCTGGATATCGCGGGCATCCGTCCCCTCTTTGGCAGTAATAGCAAGCCATACGCCGCCCTGGTATCTGCCGTTTTCATAGCACTCCAGAGAAATACCGTTGATTTCCTTTTTCGTAAATTCATAGGTAGTTTTTGCCAGATAGTTTTTCCCTTTCCATTGGATAAAAGAAAATTCTTTTTGTAATTCGGTATGGCAGTCCGTCAGCTTATAGCTGCCGTCCTCCCTGCCGGTAAAAAGAGAGTAGTATACAATGTGAAGGGTGCCGCCCAGATATTCACAGAGGAATATGTCGTTGATTCCGTCATTGTCTGCATCCGTTTCCAGCCATATGCCGCGTCCCTGATAGGTGGAGGCAATTTCATGCAAAGCATTTTTCATGTCCACATTGTTATCTGCCAGTTCTTTTACTTCTTCCAGGCTCATTTCCCGGTCCGATACAAGGGGAGACATAATGTCACGTATGTCGGTTTTGTCCTGCTGCAGATATTGGGAAAGATAGGAGGTTAACTCTTCCGGTATCAGCGCGGGCATCTGTTGGATTTCATAGGGGGTAATCAGGCTTCCTGCATACGGTATGCCGCAGCCTGCCAGCACAAGCCCGATCAGCCCTGCAGCCAGCAGGCTGATAATTTTTCTGTTTTTTTCTCTTGTTTTTTTGTATAATCTTGCTGTTTTCATTGGTTTAGAAACCATACCCTTCTATAAAGTATAGGAATTTCTTATTAATTAAAGAATACCTCATGATACCATCATTCTTGTATCATTTCTGCATCATTTTTGCATCATTATATAAAAAAATTAAAAGAAGTAATAAAAACGAATCTGTATTGGGTAGACTAATGATATTACATTTGAGGAGGTAACCTTATGCAGGAAGAAGATAATATTCTGACATCGGAATTAATCGAAAAATATATTTTTTATCTATGGGAACAGGAACGGGCTGAAAATACGGTGAAAAAATACAGCCATGACATAAAGGCTTTTTACCGGTGGCTGGACGGCAGACCGGTAACAAAACCGGTACTGATGGAATGGAAGGAATATCTGGTCTCGTCCTATGCCCCCGCATCTGTGAATTCGATGCTGGCTGCCGTAAACGGTTTTTTACAGTTTACGGATTGGAAGGGGCTGTCTGTCAAACCGCTGAGAATACAAAAATCCCTATTCTGTGATGAAAGTAAAGAATTAAGTGAAAAGGAATATATCCGTCTGGTAGAGGCGGCAAGGCAAGAGGGAAATGAAAGGCTGCTGCTTATTCTGCAGACAATCTGTGCCACCGGTATTAGAGTGTCGGAGCTGAAATTTATAACGGCGGAGGCCGTTCAGACCGGCAAAACCAAAATCAGCAATAAGGGAAAGCAGCGTACCGTTTTTTTGCCCGGCAAACTGTGCAGTCTGTTAAAAAGATATTTGCAAAAGGAAAGACGTACCAAAGGAGCAGTGTTTGTGACACGGACAGGAAAGCCGGTAGACCGTTCCAATATTTGGAGGGATATGAAGAAGCTGTGCAAAGGGGCGGAAATTGAGCCGTCTAAGGTATTTCCCCACAATTTAAGGCATCTGTTCGCACGGACATACTATGCCTTTGAAAAAGACATTGCAAGACTGGCCGATATCTTGGGGCATTCCAGTATTAATACTACAAGAATTTATACGATGGAAAGCGGTAAAATCCACGCCAGACAGATTGACCGGCTGGGGCTGGTAATCACATAATTCCCCTTATGTTGTATTTTGCCGCGCGGCCATATACATAGATTCATTATATATGATTGTTTTGGATAATACAAACCTTTTTTTGACAGAATAGTATTTTCTTTTTGCATAATGTCCATCTGCATTGGAGACAAGCCAGATAAGCGGAACATAATATTTGTGTTGCGTTTATTTATTGCACCCAAAAACAGACAAGGTTATTCTTTGTACCTGGTTATGAAAGCTTTCTGCAAAGAAAGACAAGCTGCCTAATAGGATTCAGGTGCCAAAAGGTCTGTCCGGCAATACCGTCTGGCAGATTGCACAAAAAATTTGTGCGCGTTCCATTGTACGAAACATTCCGATGAACCTCATAATACGAAAATCGTGTTCAGCAGAGGCCTCCACGATTTTTGAGTTTCATCCCCATCGTACAAAAGTCACTTGCCCAATATTATTTTGTGCAATCTGCCAGACGGTATTGCCGGACAGACCTTTTGGCACCCGCATCCTATTAGGAAGAGTGGATATCCCGGTCTGCTGTTTACAACATAAGGGGAATTATGATGTAAAGGAAGTGGGGATATGGGATATTTTCATAAGTTATTTGGAAATGGAACTAAAACAGAAAAGAAGGAAATAAGCTCACAAGATATAGTAGAGGTAATGATTGCAAATGCGCAGATGTGTCTGGAAGAAGGGAAGGCGGAAACGGCGTTTTCCATTTATCGGAACATCGTCCAGCTGGAACCGAATACCACTGCACAGTATAACCTGGGCAGTCTTTATGCCCAAGGGCTTGGTACGGAACAGGATTTTTTGGAGGGTGCATACTGGTTTCATCAGGCATTTGAGAACGGGGATAAAGAAGCTAAGAAATTTCGTACAAAGTGTACGATGGATTATATGCATCAAGGGTTGGAAGATAAGAGGCCGGGGGATATTTTTATGAAGATGCTCCGGTATGCAGTATGTTTATATCCGAGAGAAGACAGTATTAAGATTGCCAACTGTGAAATTTTTGCTCTTGCCCAATATCATATGGAGCGGGAAGAATATGCCGTGGCTGCCGTTCTGTTCCGTGAGGCGGCTGAGTTTGGAAATGACGGAGAGTCACAGAACCGCTTAGGGATTCTTTATAATATAGGGATGGGGGTTGAAAAAAATGATTTGGTATCGCTGTACTGGTTTGACCGGGCGGTTGAGAATAAGGTTGAAGCGGCTGCGGTTGACAGGGAGGGAATGATGAATGCATACAAAACCAATTTCAGCCGGAAGGATTTCTATGACCAGATGAAAACCTTGGCTTCCTGCTGTGCAGTGGGAGAAATGGGGATTCCGAAGGATGCAAAAAAGGCGGCGTACTGGGGGAGCCAGGCGGAACTGTAGGCAAGCGGACAGACAAAAGAGGACAGAATAAAATGTATAAAATAATCGTTGCACCAATTCTTGGGGGAATTATTGGTTATATTACCAATGACCTTGCTATTAAAATGCTATTTCATCCTAGAAACTCCATTTATATAGGAAAATTTCATATTCCGTTTACGCCGGGACTGATTCCCCAGCAGAAATACAGGATTGCAAAGTCCATTGGCAGGCTTGGCAGCCGTCTTTTGGATGAGGAAACTCTAAGGGATGCACTTTTTTCCCAAGAGACAGTCCAAAGGCTTAGAGAAAAGATGCAGGAATTTTGGGATTCTCTTAAAGAGGAAAACCGGACGGTGAGAGAGATACTGGAACTGAACTGGGAGGAGGAAAAGCTCAACGGGCAGCTGGAATGTGTCCGGAAACAAGTGGCGGATGCGGTAAGCGCCAAAGTAATTCAGGCAAATCTGGGACAGACCATGGTAGAAGCAGTATGGAATGCGGTAACGGAAAGAACGAGAGCCAATCTGCTGTTTTCCTCATTTTCTTCCGACAGACATGTGAAAGAGTTATTTATCAATGTGTTTGAAAGCAAGATAAATGAAATCATAGCGGAAAAGGCGCCTGATATGATTGAACATGAATTTGACAAGCTTCAAACGGAATTGCTGGATACAAGGATTTGTGAGCTTTATTTAAAATATGAGGATAAAACAGAGGCGGTTACCGGATATGTGCTGCAGTTTTACCAGACACTTTTGGATAAGAATATCGAAAAGCTTTTGAGTGTGGTTGATGTGGAGCAAATCGTAACGGATAAAATAAACTCGTTTGACGCCGCGGAACTGGAAAATATGATTTTCGGGATTATGAAACGGGAACTGAAAGCCATTGTTTATCTGGGCGCTGTTCTTGGATTTTGCATGGGGTTTATTAATTTGCTGTTCTGATGCTTATATACTGCCGGCCAGGCAGACGTTTTGCCATAGGGAGTATATGAAGCCGGACAGCGCGGGCTAGGGTTTTTCTTGGGAATGGGTGCAAAGATTCTGGAAATCCGTTTCACGGTTTAGGACAAGCTTGGAAGAAAGAAAAGAGGATGTATGGGAATATCTCTTTCAGTAAAATCCGATTCATAGGCGAGGTGAATCATATTAAGCATGGAAGTTTCAAAATTAATTAGAGAGATTGAAGAATATGTAACGTTGTATCCGCTCCCAAAGAAGCAAAACAACAATGGAAATTTAAAAGACTATATTGTTGGTAAAAATAATCTTTGCTTAGGGGCAGTATATATATCGAAAGCCAGTAACATTAAAGGTATGCTTGACGCTGTTTTAGGGCATTGCGGTGAAGATATTCTTGATGAGCTGCTCAATACTTATGGCGAGGAATCGGAAATCGGTCAATATATCCGCAGGAAGAGAGCGCTTGATTACACGAAAGTATCTTGTGAGCTAAATGCGATTGAAAGAACCCTTGAAACACATTTAAAAAAAGCAAGGCATGGGGGAAATCCTTTCTATGAAGCAATTTGCGGGCACTTAGATCGGCTCGGATATAAATCTGATGCTGATTTTTATAATTCGATTGGTATGTCGCGCCAGCAGTTTTCAAGGCTCCGTGATGCAAATAGCACACTAAGCAAAAAAACCGTTTTATGGATTATTGTGGGTTTGAAATTGGATTATGTACAGGCCTGCGATCTGCTTCGGAAAAGCGGATATAATTTCCGTAAGAATGATATGAGGGACGTGATTTTAACATATATTTTCCGCAATACTACTTATGATTTGGATACAGTAAATTTCGTTCTTGCTCATTTTGGTATAGCGCCACTCTGCTAAAAAGCAGGGCGTTTCTTTGAATCCACAAAAAATGTCCAATGGAAAATGACATTATCTTCCGATTATCAGGATATAATTTTGCCTGAAAGAGAAGGGGAGGTGGATGAAAGAGGTGTTTCGGATTATTGAAAACACTGAAGACGATGGAATGACGAAAGTCATTACATATCTGTCCCCATATGGCATAGGGCATGAGGTAAACAGCAGGGAAAGCTTTTGGGATGTAGTTGGTGACGAGCTTCTGTCCGATATTGTGAATTGCATCACTACATCGAAAAAGAAAAGTGGAATTTGTTATTTGGTTCCGGGGAGAAATCAGGCAGAGGGTCAATTTTATTCTGCCGGGATTCTTAAAGCGCTGTTAAAAAAAAGTGCATCAGATGGAGAATGGGATTATGTCTTATTTAATGTTTCTAAAGGCGGCATTGATTATGGAATACCGACGTTGGAATGGGAGGGCATCTTGGAAAAGGAGAGGTTGAGACAAATGGCTGGTTCAATTTACTTTCCATCTTTTGAAGATTTTAAGAAGAAATCAGGACTGGGAAAAAGTGAAATAGCAGTGAAAGAGGATAATGAAAAACAATGGGAAGAACTTCCGTCTTTGCGTGATTATGCAAAAGAAAAAGGTACTGGCGTTTCGATTTCTCCCCTAGCAGGGGGAAATGAAGCCAAAGTAAGTATGGAAGCCCGAAGGAACGCCCTTGAGTTTGCGCATCCTATTGACCAATCTATAATCAAGACGCTTGATAGTCCGGCAATAAATGCAGTGTTTAATAAGATTGTGCAGACCGGCATTGACGCCAATTATGGTCTGGCGCTGGCAACCGGAATTCATGTGAGCCGAAATGCGTATAAGCAGCTTTATGAGATTGTTGTGGACTGTGCCAAAGAATTAGGGATTCCCATACCTTATGTGATTATTTCTGATTCTGTGCATGGATTAAATGCGTGTACGGCAGGCACTAACCAGTTTTCCTTTATAGCAATCAGCACAATGCTGCCGGTTATTTTTAGCCCTGAAGAAATGAAATTTGTGATAGGCCACGAATGTGGGCATCTTGCATTGGGACATGTGGTTTACCACTCTGCAATCAGCATGATGGGAGCGGCGGGCGGTCTTCTGCCTTTGGTCGGGCCGATTATAGAAAAAACGCTTTCCTATCCGTTAAATGCTTGGAGCAGGAGGTCGGAAATTTCGGCTGACAGGGCTGGTCTCATCTGCTGCGGCAATATTGATGTTGCAAAACGCGCGTTGATGCGTCTGGAAGGCGGTCTGCTCAATATTGACAATATTGATATTGATGACTATGTCAGAGAAAGCGAAAGAATGCTTGACAGCACAGATATTGGTAAATTTGCGGAATTTAATATGCAGCATCCGATTATTCCCAAAAGGATAAAGGCGCTTGACTTATTCTCAAAGTCAGCGATGTATGGAAAATATACCGGTCAGCCAATAGATGGGGACAGTCTGAGCTGGGAACAGCTTGAGAAGGAAACAGAGAAAGTTATTGAAGTTATGTAGGAGGGTATATATGTCAAAAGTAATTGACTTGCTGGGACGTGTAAGTAAATTAACAGGAACGGATTTCCCAATGCCGACGGAATCTGGGGATAGCCTGCCTGTCAATATAACGCTGATAGGCCAGCCGCAGCAAAATTTATTCGGCGTGTTAAACAATATATTTGGTGGATTTGAACATCTTGACCGGGCGCTTATGAGAGGATACCGTTGCAAAGTGTTATTCGGAGAATCGGAGAAAGCGGTAATCATGCATGGGGATGAATATGATGAGACTACTTATGAAAGCCTTGCGGATTCACTGTGCAGATTGGATCGTACAGGAATTCCCGCCATTTGCGAATTAACATTTCATTTGGAAGTATTAAAGAGTTTCCAGATTCAGATTATTGCCTCTGACAATGATTTTGAGGACGTAGATTGGGAAAAGGTGTTGATGGACAGTGATTATTGCTTTTTTACCCTATCATCTACTGCGTTGTTGGCAATGAGCGAGCGGAAGGCATTGCGTAACTGTCTGCTCCCGGATATAAAGGACGCACTTGGGATAGTTTTGACAAATGATCATTTGATTCTTGATGATGACCGTGCGGATATAGACGCTTCACTGGAAAAATTCTTTGGTGACAGTGTGCCATATTTTCGGATACCGGAAAGAAAAGAGGGTGCTATTTTAAGGAAGATGGAAGAACTTGCGGATGAGGTGGAAAATCTGCGTGAATTAAGGAAAAAAAGAACAGATAAGCTCCTTCTTTCCAAAGCAGTGCATGAAGTGGAATTGCAGATGGAAGTGCTTTCGTCAAACAGCGAGCGCCTGGATGAAGCCATAGAGCTTTTGAAGGAGAAAGCCAAGTCGCTGCCTGCCAGAAAGGAATCGGCCTGCAGACGTGCGCGTATGCAGTACACATCCAAGATGAAGGTAGATGCGACAGAGCGGCTTTCCAGGTTTCACCGCTCCCTGATGGAAAAGATTCGGGACGAGGTAACCAAAGGCGAGGATGTGGCGGAAATGCAGAGTATTTTGCCACCATATATTGGAGAACAATGGGATAAGGAGTCGGAAAAGGTACTGAAAGATATCCGTGTTTCAGCGGAAGAGATGCAGCGGGATCTGAACAATTATGTGGAAAAGGATATCCGCAGCTATATTGAAAGCGGCGCGGATATGCAAACCGTGGATTATGTATTCCGTCTTACGGATTTATATTCCAGATCAGAATTTCGTGCAGACGCAAACACCTTCAAGTTTGAAGAAAAGAAGGATGACACTAAGCTAAAGCAGTGCGGAGTGATTGCTTCCGGTATTGCGCTTGTGCTTCTTTCACATCCTATTATAGGTGCGGCAGTAACCGTCTATGGTTCTTATAAGGTGAAGCAGACAGGGAGAAAAGCTTTCATAGAGACTAACCGCCAGTCATTGATTGCCGCATCGGAAGACATGTGCGGGGAAATCTATGATGATATGATTGTCTGGATAGATGGAGTGATTGCTTCCATTGAAAAAAAACTGATGCTTTGTATTGAAGAATGTTATCAGAAAATGATGGATACCATGGTTCAGGCATTGAATAACCGCAAATCTGACCAGTCTGATTATGCTGGTCAGAACAATGCTTTGGCTGATATCAGGGAAGAAATAAAGAATGTAATGGAATAATGAAATACTATATGATGACAGGAGGATAGTTACTATGGCGTTTATCAATGCGGAGACAAAGAAAAAGATTGACGGTATTGTACAGGATGTGCGGGATTATGCTGTGCTGGTGGATGAACCCGGCACAGCCAGGGTGAATGGTCTTGACTGCCAGCCTGGTTTGGGGATGCATACTGAGGCGGAAAGCTTCCGTGCCCTATCAGGGGATATTGAACAAGGTGTGTTCAAGATGCTGGTAATGGGAAAATTCAAGAATGGGAAAAGTACTTTTATCAATGCACTTGTGGGAAAAGTTATGATGGCGGCGCGGGCGGCCGCATGTACGGCTGTAATTGCTACAGTGGAATTTGGGGATCATACGGATGATGTAACTGTTTTTTATACGGACCGTTCTCCGGTGATTATGTCGCTGAAGAAATTTACAGAAGAGTTTACGCTGTCAGAAGCTGACCAGGAATTGGTTGAAGAGGGCGGACGTCTGGATCGTTTTGCTAATGTTTCCCATGTGGAGCTGCAGAGTACTGACCAGCTGTTTGCGGATGGCATGCGCCTGATTGACTCGCCGGGGCTGGAAGAGGATATTTCCCGTACCCGCACAACAAGTGAATTTGTTCCAAAAGCAAATGCCATTATTTTCACGATGTCTGCAACAAGCTTGTTTTCAGCAAAGGAGAAAGAATATATCGCTGAAAATTTTGCAGGGAAAGAGATGCGCAATGTGTTCTTCGTCATCAATAGAATTGACAATCTGACGGAAGGTCAATTGGAAAGCAGCGTGAAGCCGTCTGTTAAGGCGGGACTCTCGGATGTTTTTACGGATTCAAAAGGGTATTTTAATGAACAGCTGTATAACAGCCGTGTGTTCTTTACAAACGCTTATGGTGCGCTATGTGCCCGTACCGGTGAACCTTATAAAGTTATTTTGGGAAAAAAGGAAGTGTCTGTTCCCATTGAGCTGGAAGACACTGGCATGCTGGAATTTGAAAATGCACTAAGGGATTTTTTGAATTCTGAGGAAAGAATTCATGCCACATTTAGTTCTACGCTGACAGGAATGGCCAATACATACCAAAGCGCGGAGAAGCAGGCAGCCGCAAATAAGGCAGTCCGTTTACAGTCGAAAGAAGAAAGGGAAAGGAACGCAAAGCTTGCTCAGGAAAAGCTGGATGAGGCTAGGGAAAAGGTGGAGGATATCAGGGGTAAAGTGAAGAACAGCGGATCTTTGATTTCCAAGAGGTTATATACGGATCTTCTCTCGTATGTTCAGACGGATATTCCGCGGGAATTCCGCGCTTACTTGGAAAACAGCAGTGATTTGCGTTCTGATTTTGGGGTATCCAGTTTTGTCAAGCTTGCATTTGTGAATCTTCTTGCAGCCCTTCCCATTCAATCTTTGAAGGACAAAATGACAAATGAGCAAATTGAAATACTGCGGCCGATTACAAACCGTATTAATAAGTATATTAAAGAACACTTGGAGCAGTGGCAAAAACGTGCTCCGATTCTTGTTGATTCAGATTTGAGGGATTTATCGGATGAGTTGAGTGAACAGTGCGCTGATTTTGATCTGGATTTGGAAGAAGCAGTAAATTGCTTTGCATATGGCACTGCAAAAGCACCTAAACAGGGAGTGGGCTTTAAGGCTGGACTGCAAAGCATGGTTGCTTTGAGCAATTGGGATGTCAGCCTTGCAATGGAATCAACGGCTGAAGGTGGAATGGGCTGGGGAACTTTCTTGCAGCGTGTGGGGATACAATTGGGCTTGGATCTTGCTGTCACGGCGATATTTGGAGCGCCTTTTATCGTAATTGCACTTGCAATTGAGGTGGGTTCCGTAATCTTCCGTTCAAAGACCGTTGCCAAGGATCAGGCTAATGCAGTAGGCGCTGAAGCATTTAGGGCTCTGGTGAGTGAAGTCCAAAAACAGGAACTTGATTTTGAGGCTAGCGTTACAAATAATTTTGTGGAAAAGGGCGAAATGATTGCGAGTACCGCATTGAGCATGGTTGCTGATGCGGAGAATAATATGGAAAAGCTTCTCAAAGAGAATGCAAGCGACCAGAAAGCCGCCGATGAGGAAAACAGCCGTGTTGATAAAAATCTTCAGGCTATGCGGAACCGTATCAATTCGGTATTTGAGGCTCTTTACGGACGCAAGCCTACAGAGGCAGAATTCGTAAACCTGGCAAAAAATGTCAGGAAAAACTAGATACGGAATCCTTGTCATGGGTAATTTAAAAAACGGTAAAAGTACATTTATCAACGCAATACCCGACAGATTTATGATGGAAAGGGAGGTAAAATGGCGAGATGACATTTGAAGAGGGATTTAAACAGCAGTGGGAAAGCCTTACGAATTATTTATTGTCAGAGATGCTGAAAAGCAGTAAAAACGGAGGGACGGTTGATCTTGATGCGGCGGAACAGCAACTGGCAGCAGAGAAAAAAAGGTGGAAACTGCCGGGGCAATATCAATATGCCTGGCTTGAGAAGCTTAGAAATGAGCATCCAGAGATCGCCAAAGAGTTTGAGGATGCTTTGAGTGCGGTAAAATTGGAACAAGTTCGTCCGGGGGATAAGACTTCTCCCGTATTTGTTGCCGGACCAGCGCTTGGCGGCGCAGCCGTGGGTTTTGGTTTGACTAAATTACTGAATGCAGCCGTATTTATGACAACTGTAGGAACAATAGGGTTAGGCGTAATAGGAGCCGGGGTTGGCATGAGCCTATTGAAACAGAAAGAAGCAGCATCAACAGAAAAAGAGCGAAATGCTTATCAGAATCAACTTGCAGCGGCAGGAAAAACTCTTTTAGACATCGTAAAAAAGGCTGACCGATAAGAAATTGAGGAGATTATGATTATGGAACAATTTGAAGGAAGGGAAGATGTCAGCAAATTATTGAGCATGCTTGCAATGGTAAAAGAGAAAAATCTTATCAATCTTTATGAACATGAATTAGACACTGTTAATTGTTTAAAACGTCCCATATCAAAAAATGAACCGTTTGTGGTTTCTTTTGTCGGAAAGTTTAAAACGGGAAAATCATCCCTCATCAATGCCATTTTAGGGATGGATTTACTGCCCACCCGTGCGACAACGGCCACGGCGGTTGTTACCCGGATTTTTAAAGGGAAGGAGTTTAAAGCATGGGTCAGTGAAAATGGGGAGAGGCATTCTGTCACACCTGAGTATGCCCAGAATGTTATTCTCAATTACCAAGTTAAGGATATCCACCATCCTGCAGAAGTTATATTCGAAATTCCTATTCCGTGGCTTGGGGAAGACATTGAATTAAGGGATACACCTGGAATGGATGACAGCTCACAGGAGGGGATGTTGGAAGCGATAGCCTTGAATGCTCTTAACGACACAGATCTTTGCGTATGTGTCTATGATGCGGGCGCGATGATAAGCGGAGCGGAAAAAGAGAGGACTTGGAAGATACATAAACGGATGGGCGGCGATGTGGTATATGCTGTGAATTGTACGAATCGGCTGAATTCTATAGAGCGTGTGAATGAGGTGGATAAACTCTGCCGGAGCTTTTTTGGTTCTATGGATTCCCCGCTGGTATCCGTGCCGGGATTGGGAAAATATTATATGATGTGTTCCGCACCTAAAATGATAGAATTGGACGGTTTTGATGACTGGATTAAGAATTTGTTTTCAGAAAAATCCATAATGGACAGGCAAAAAATACGGGATACGACCGCTTCGGCCCAAATCATAGATAAGCGTATTGAAATTTCGGAGAGTGCAAAATCTGAAATCGAAAGTCTGCAAAACCTCCGCAGAAAATTATGTGATATCCAAGAAGATGCAAAAAAGGCAAAAATAAAAAAGGCGAAAGAAAAGGGAGAAAAGCGGTCTGCAAAAATCAGAGGCATTGCTGCAGAAGCTGAAAAAATACTGATAAATATAGATAATTTACGCAGTAAAATTGCTCCATTCGCAAGCGGCGAGGACTGGAAAGACAAGTATTCATCCAAAACGAAAACTGCTGTACGGCAGTATTTTGAAAAGAATTTTGCTGATATCCGTAAAAGGTGGAATTTATATTTTATGGCCGGGGATGAAAGCTTTGTCTGTAATGTAACAGAGGCAGCAAACTTTCCGGGTTCGCATGTTACGTCTGTTCCGGCTACCTCCGGTGAAAAATGGGGCTGGGCTGGCGCCGGCGCTGGGATTGGCATGTTGTTCGGTGGTCCCTTTGGAGCTGCGATAGGGGGTGCGATAGGGAGGGCAATTGGAGGCAGCGATACCACTACAGACGATTCTGTTGACAATACGATGTCGTTTGTCCGGACGAATATTATTCCGCAGCTTAAAGTTGCTTTCGAATCTCTGGTGAATAAGGCTGCTGAAAGAGCGCGTAAGCAGATTGTATCGGATGCCGAAAATGAAACCACCGGATACGAAGGGTGTATAACAGAGACGGATGACCTTCTGACTGCTTTAAAGAAATTTGTAATAAGATAGCATAAAGTTGATTTGTCACATCAAAAGTGACAACAAAAGCAGATAAACTTGTTATCATTGCATCATCAAAAGAAAGAAGGAGGAAGGTAAATATGGCAATTCAACGTTGTACATATCATATGGCTGGTCATATGAGTTTGAAAGGGGCGGCTGATGCTGTAGACAATTATTTATGCCAAATGGAAAATATGGACACCCAGCAGCTGTCCGGTATGGATACGTCTTTCATAATTTTACAGGCTAGGGCAAAAGGAGGAATAGTAAAACAATTAGTCGGAATGGATAAGGCAGTTACAGTCCGCTTTAGTAAGGACAGAACAAATAAAGTGACAGTAGAGATTGGAGAAGCAAAGTGGGGGGATAAAGCAGCGGTTATAACAATATCTATGTTTGTTTTGTGGCCCTTAACTGTGACATCGGGAATTGGATTGTATCAACAGTCTAGGCTGCCTCACAAAATAAAGAGTGTTTTGGATGGTTATTTTTGTGAGAATTCCGTACTGGAAAAATTGTCAGGTCCTGAAACAAATATAAAAATATCTGATGCGGTTAACGGAGCCGTCAATTCATCTGCCGGACAGAAAATTATCGCACATGCAGATAAAATTGTGGATGCGATTTCGAAAATGATTCGGTGAGGAATTGGCTATTTGACAGATTTTATTTTCATGGGAAGTAAGCAAGAAGTTCAATTTGTAAAAGAAGATATGTTTGGCGGAAATGGGACTGTTATTGCAGGATAACACTTAGAAAGGAAAGGTTTCAAATGGAAAATCAAAAAGTTATGCAATTTGTAGAGGACATTGTAAAGGAAGAAATCCGAAAAGGAAATGTAGTGAAAAACAGAGACGTTTTATCTATGTTGCCTGAAGTAATTGATGCGCTTCATATAAACAAAAAAGAGATACGTAGTTCTATTGAACAGTGTCCAGGGAGTCTATTGAAGAATGCCTTAAATGTAATTGGTATTCAGGTTATAAAAAAAGACACGGTTCTTGAAATGGCTGAGTCACACGCAGAACGTTGGATTACGCTTAATCCGAGAGAGTTTAAGGCTATTGTGCAAAGGATTTCCCAGAAATTATATGAGCTGGAAAGTCAGGCTAATCAGAAATATGATGAGGAGAAAAAAAGCCGGGATGAGTTGTTTGATAAATATGAAGAACTGGAAAGAAAATATAATCAATTAAAACGTGATGCAGAAATCAACGAAAAACTTATTGCCGAAAGAATTCAGTATATCTTGTCTCTGAAAGGCAAAGATGCAGTTTCCGACAGTGAACAGTTAATCGAATTATTAAAAGATTTGAGCATTGATGTGTATTGGGATTGCAGTAATGTGCCTTTGACAGATGGAGAAATGTTTACGGAATATGTAATTGAAGATGAAGCTTTAGTAGGTACAAAGCCTTGTTTAGTACGAAACGGCATAGTCTATGTGAAAGGTTTGAGACTTATTAAAAAGTAAGAAGTTTTTGGGAGGATATTGAAATGGTAAGGAAAACTTATGTAGGATATGACCTTGGAGACGGTGAAACAATAACAGATTTAGTAACCTTGGAAGTGGGTCTCTCAAAGGCAAAGATAAATTTTGATAATATGACTATGCCTGATACCGTCACATCCGGACGGGCAATGCCAACTGTATTTGCTTATGATAAAGCAGGCAATGTTATTTTTTCAAATTCAATTACTGATGAACCGGAAGCGGTCAGCAATATCAGTATCAACTTTAAAAGATGTCCCAGTGATTTGCTGAAAAACAAAACTTCAAGGTCGGCTGCCGAGCAAATCGAATTTATTAAGAAATTTACTAGTTATCCTGACGCTTCCGTATGGCCAGACGGAAACAGTGTAGAAATGCTTAATTTAAAGGACGCTGTTATTACTTTCACAAATGCGATTTTTACCAACAGGGACTATGCAAATAGGCTTAAATCAGCTGCGCAAAGTGGTGACGAAATAGTATTCTGTGTAGGGCATCCTACAAATTGGACAGAGCTTGATATTGCTATATATGAGCTGATACTTAAGAATTCTATTCTTGGTTCAGGAAATTACGAAGGAAAGAAATCCTCCCTGATTATGGAAGCAGAATCCAGAGCGGCATTTCTATATGCTAAAGATCATGAGGCATTCGGAAAACTTCAAAAAGGCAGCAGCGTATTGCTGATAGATGTAGGCTCTTCAACTATTGATATTACAGCGATGACAGCGGCATGTAATAACCACCAGTATAATAGCGGCAACAATTATTTAGGCGCAAGAAGCATTGATTTTATGATTAGAGATTGGTATTTAAAACAAATTAAGCAGCAGCCGGCAATATGGTCTATGTTTCAAGCAATAGTAAAAAACAATCCAACTGCTCCCAATGCACTTACCCTTTCATGCCGTAAAGCTAAAGAGGAACTTTACAGTTCTTCAAATAGAATGGCTGTCATCCATTTTGGTTTGTTTTCTGGTGTAAGATTGTACGAAAAAGACTTGGATCAAATGATTGAAGATACCCCTATATCAAAAATTTTAAGAGAAACAATTAATTTGAATGCTCAAGAGTGCGCTCTTATGGGTGATAAGAATTGGAAACAATTGTTTAAAGAGTTTTTGATAGAAAAAAAGGCTGAAATGACAAAGAAAAAAATAAAAGTAGGTTACATTATTCTTACCGGGAGTGCATCCAAAATGCCTTTTGTACCTCGGATTATATTCGAAGTCTTCGACGAACTTTTCTCTGATTCGTTGAAATACGATATGGATCCTTCAAGAACTATTTCAAAAGGACTAGCTTTGGTGGGACCTTCAAATGAGAAATCAAAAGCTTTTCAAGAGGATCTTAACGAGTTAATTGA
>DNJW01000322.1:18881-21444 GCA_003488965.1 Lachnospiraceae bacterium
AAATTGGAAAAAATTATAGATAAAAATATTCCCAAGCTTGGCGAAAAAATGGGTACGGTTATTGCCAATATTCTTACTCCCAAAATGAAGGAACGTATTAGGAGCTGGAGAAGCGGCAATATTGACACCTTGAACAAAATGAATGAAAGAATCAGGTCTGACTGTTCGGAATCTAATTTGACAAATCTTCTTTCAAGCAATTCTAAGTATACAGAGACTGTTAAGGATTGGCTGAGGGATCAAGTTGGGAAAGATATTGCAGTTGAGTTAAAGGGGTTATGTGATAAGTACGGTGTTCGTGATATAAGTATGGATGATTTGAATATTATGGCATTGCCTAAAATCAGTATTGGAGATATTCCTCTTGATCCGCTTGAATTTATGGATGCATTGTCTGCTGTTATTGCAGTTATAGCCGGTGTAATTTCAGCGGCTTCCGTCACAACGATAATGGCAGTAATAGTTGTTGTCATATCTCTCATATCGGAATCGTTGGCAGCAACTTTATTCTCTTTGTTAGTAGCCGTGGGACCTATGGGTTGGGGAGTTCTTGCTGTTGTAGTAGGTGTATCCGTTACCGTTTTGATGTTTCAAGGGTTTGACAGTTTTAAATCATCGTTTGAGAGACGGGTAATGGGTTGGAAATTGCCTATATTTGCAAGAGAGACAATGACAGACGAAAAAATAAACAAGAGCTTTTCGGATGCTAATTTGCCTAAACAAATCGAAGATGCATTTAAAGATGTAAAGTTAAAGGAAGACATTGTTAAAAAAGTTTCAGCAAATCTCAAAGGTCAAATAGAAAAGCGGGCTGAAGATATTAAATACGCTATTGAAAGCAAATAGTTCTAGCGGCTATATATTTTATCATCCGTTTGTGGGCAGATATCTGCTGGTATTTATATTTTGCTATAAGCGGAGAGAAATTTATATAAAAATACAAGAAAATCCATTGAAATCAATGTGTTTGGCAATTTTTAACAACTGCTTGTAAAAATAGGAAAGCATAGGAGAAACAGAATGAACCACAGAGAAACCGGACAAGAGTCATCAAGTTTGGATTTGACACAGGTTTTCTGTCTGGAAAAAGAAATCGAAGATTTAAGACAGAATATTATAACGGATAAAGGAAGACTGGAAAGCCTAAAAAAGGAAATTACTCAGGCAGAGCAATCGTTAAGTGAAACAGAAGCCAGAGCAAAAAATGAAGAGAAAATGCTCCAAGAACTCTATGACCAGAAAAAAACTCTTGCGGACCAGAAAACCAGCCTTGAGGAACAGCGGGAAAGATTGTCTGAAGACATAAATGAAATATCCGAAACCTTGCAGGAAAAAGATGATAGATTGAAGGAAATAAAAGACGAGTTAGCTGTTGCTGAACGAGAAAAGAGACTGGTTTCAAAAAAAAGAAGATTGGTCTGGAAGGTTGTACTGGTCTCCTTGGTTGCTGTGATTCTTTGCGGTTGGATTTATTTCAATAATGAGATTTCTTCGTGGAAGAGTGACTATGAGGATGCTATGGCGGAGAAAGAAGAGGCTGAGAAGTTGTACAAGGGTGTTGCGGCAGAGAAAGAAGAGATGGAAAGTCTGTACGAGAATGTTAAGTCACAGAAAGAAAAAGCTGAGAGTTTGTACGAGAAAGTTAAGGCGGAAAAAGAAGAAGCTGAGAGTCTATACGAGAATGTTAAGACGGAGAAAGAAAAAACTGAGAGTTTATATGAGGACGCTAAGGCACAGAAAGAAGAAGCCCTTGAAAAAGTTTCCAGAGTGGAAGCGTATGCAGAACCTGCAATGATTAAAGTAAACAGAGTATATAATTCTGACAAAATAACGAATAAAATAAGTGACAATCTGAAAGCATCTGAAATGCGGTATTTAACGTTTGATTTTGATATCTTATTTTTAGAAGATGATGTTGAAAACGCAAAAGTATATTTTGATGTATATTATCCTGACGGCTCCATGAAACGTTCATCTAATTATAATCCTTTAGGACATACAGGTTCTTATGAATTTGTCGGAATAGATAATGCGGTTGGAAAAATTAATGGAGTTGTAGGGTGGGGAAATTCAAAAGAAAGTACTTACCCGGCTGGTACATACTGTGTGGATTTTATTTACAAGAATGTAATAATTCATTCACAAAAAGTGATAATAACCAAGTAAATCAAAGGTACTGATTTGCTATATTTTTGAAAGGAGATAATAAGAACTGAAATAATAGGAGGAACAGAATGGATTATAGAGAGACCGGGCAAGAATCATCAAGTTTGGATTTAACACAAGTTTTCTGTTTGGAAAAAGAAATTGAAACTTTAGGCCAGAATATTATAAACGATAAAGTGATACTGGAAAATTTAAAAAAGGAAGTTGCCCAGACAGAGCAATCGCTAAGGGAAACAGAAGCCAGAGTAAAAAAGGAAGAGGCAATGCTTCAAGAACTCCATCACCAGAAAGAAATTCTTGCGGATCAGAAAACCAGCCTTGAGAAACAGCGTGAAAAATTGTCTGAAGACATAGATGAGATATCTAAAACTTTGCAGGAAAAAGATGATAGATTGAA
>DNJW01000322.1:21742-21992 GCA_003488965.1 Lachnospiraceae bacterium
GCAGGAAAAAGATGATAGATTGAATAAAACCAAAGACGAGTTAGCTGTTGCAGAGCGGGAAAAGAGACTGGTCTCAAAAAAGAGAAGACTGGCGTGGAAGGCTGTACTGCTCTCCTTAATTGCTATTATTCTTTGCGGTTGGATTTATTTTAATAACGAAATTTCTTTGCGAGAGAGCGACTATGAGGATGCTATGGAAGAGAAAAGAGCGGCTAAGAGTTTATATGAGGATACTAAGGCGGAAAAAGAA
>DNJW01000196.1:0-1345 GCA_003488965.1 Lachnospiraceae bacterium
CACTAGTGTCCGCTACGCTTTTTGCGGAGCGGGAGCGGGGCGACGGAGGAATATGCGTTCGGCTGGGCGGACTGTTAACATACACGCAGAGGTAGGAAGGAACCAATAAAATGGCAGAAAAAACAATCAGCATTATTGTTCCTATATATAAAACAGAGAAATATTTGAAGCGCTGTGTAGACAGTCTTCTCTGCCAGACCTATGAAAGAATAGAAATCGTTCTGGTGGATGACGGTTCGCCGGACGGATGCCCTGAAATGTGTGATGCATATGCCAAAAAGGATGGAAGGGTGAAGGCGGTTCATAAGGAGAACGGGGGACTGGTCAGCGCGTGGAAGGCGGGCGTGGAGGCGTCAGAGGGGGAGTATCTTTGTTTCGTGGACAGCGATGACTGGGTGGAAGCGGAAATGCTGGAGGATATGGTTTCTTGCCTTTCCGAAGGGAAAGAAGATGCCAGGGAGGTAATCTGCTGTAATTTTCTGATTAACCGTCCGGGCAGGGAGACAAGGCATTACCATGGATTGGCGCCGGGAGTGTATGAAGGCCGGAGACTGCAGGAGGAAGTGAAGGACCATCTGCTGGGGCATGAAAACCGTATGATTTCCATGTCGCGCTGTATGAAGCTTTTTTCGCGGAGCCTGATTGAAGAGAATATGAAATATTCCAGCCCGGATATCACCATGGGAGAGGATGTGAGCATTACTCTTCCGGTCCTATTGGACAGTAAAAGGGTTGTGATATTGAAGGATGCGTTGTATTATCATTATTTTTATAACGATGAATCCATGGTACACAAATATGATGCAGGAATGTATGAGGGAATAAAGAAGTTATACCGGATGATACAGGAGATTTACCGGGTTAAAAACAGAAAAAACGGACAGGAGCAGGCAGATAAGGAATATCTTTATTTACTGCTGCTGGCAGTGAAGAATGAAATCAGGGGCGGAGTCAAAGGATATATGGGCAGGGTGAAGAGTATCTGCCGGGAGGAAAAGAACAGAAAAGTGATTTCCGCTTATAAGATTTCTGTTGAAGACAGGACAAACAAGCTGATGTATTTTGTATTATGCCATCCGTCAAAACCGGTTATGGGGGCAATATGGATAGCTTTCAGGATATATGGAGGTTTCAGATGATGTCAAAGAATCAAATTGTTTTATATATGCATGCCGGCAGCGGGAATCATGGCTGTGAGGCGATCGTAAACAGCACATGCCATATGCTGGAAGAACTTCCGAAGCTTCTGGTTACAAACAGCAGGGAAGAGGATGAATTTTATTCCTTGGCGCCCTTATGTACTATTTTACAGGAGAAGAAAATTGCGGAGCATTTTTTTGCCCAT
>DNJW01000196.1:1510-5012 GCA_003488965.1 Lachnospiraceae bacterium
GCATTTTTTTGCCCATGTGTGGTATTATTTCTGGCGGGCTCTTTTTCATGATCCGGAATCCTTTATGAGGTACCGGTTCCGTCAGGTGCTGGGAAAGAAACTGGCGCCGCTGTATATATCGGTAGGCGGAGATATGTACTGTTATGATATTTCCAGAAGGGAATCTATGCTTGCCAACAGTACCTTTTGCCGGGCGGGAGCAAAGACAGTGCTGTGGGGATGCTCCATTGAACCGGAATTGCTCAAGGAACAGGCAGTGATAGAAGACATGAAGCGGTATGAGCTGATTACGCCACGGGAGTCCATTACAGAAGCTGCATTAAAAAATGCAGGGATTACGGAAAATGTAAAAATGTTCCCAGATCCGGCATTTTTCCTGAAACCGGAAGAAACGGATATGCCAGAAAATTTCAGGGAAGGAAAGACGATAGGAATTAATGTCAGTCCGATGATTATACAGCATGAGAAGATAAAGGGAATCACCAATCAGAATTACCGTAAACTGATAGAGCATATTTTAAAGGATACGGATAACAGTGTGGCGCTGATTCCCCATGTAATATGGAAAAACAATGATGACAGAGAGGCGCTGAAAGAACTTTATAGGGGTTATGAGGAAAATCAAAGGGTGATTTTCTGTCAGGATATGTCTTGCCAGAGACTGAAATATGTGATTTCAAAATGCAGAGCATTTATAGGAGCCAGGACACATGCTACAATTGCGGCTTATTCCAGCCATGTGCCTACATTGGTAGTGGGCTATTCGGTAAAGGCTTTGGGCATAGCCAGAGATTTGTTTGGAAATGAAAGGCATTATGTGCTGCCGGTGCAGGCATTGGAGGAAACGGGGGAATTAATCCGGGCCTATGACTGGCTGATGGAGAGGGAAGGGGAAATCAGGAAAAATCTGGAAGAGATTATGCCCCGCTATTGTGCCAGGGCAGGAGAAGCAGGGGAAGAAATAAAGAAGCTATGGAAAAAGGAAATGAAAAGACAGTAAGTATCATTGTGCCTGTGTACAATGGGGAAAAATATTTGAAAAGATGTCTGGAGAGCCTGCTTTGCCAGACATGGGAAAAGACGGAAATCCTTTTGGTGGACGATGGTTCTGCGGATGGAAGCGGGCAGATTTGCGATGATTTTTCGGAAAAATATGAAAAAATCAGGGCAGTTCATACAAAAAATCAGGGTGTTTCGGCGGCGAGAAATCTGGGAATGAAAATATGCAAGGGAGAATATGTGTCTTTTGTGGACGCAGATGACTGTCTGGCTAAGAACATGATAGAACATCTGGTACATCTGATAGAGGAAACGGAAAGCGATGTGGCAGGCTGTAGCTTTTGGATATTCGGACAAAAAGAAGAGGGCGGCAGGGACTGCAAAAGGAAGGATGAAGAGGCTGCTGTTTGCTTAAAACAAACATGCTTAAAGAAAGCAGAAACATGCTTAAAGCAAGCAGAAATTCTGAATGGGCAGGAGTTTATGGAAAAAGGTATTCTGCAAAGCGATACCAGATGCTGGAGCAAACTTTACCGGAGGGAAAGCATTGGCAGCATCCGTTTTCAGGAAGGGCTGACGATTGGGGAAGATATGCTGTTTCTGTTGGAACTGGCAAAAGAGGGAAGGCAGTTCGGATGCAGTAAATATAAAGGATACGGTTATTTTATCAATGAGGAAGGCGCAATGATGCACGGGTTCCGGGACAGCTATATGGATCAGATTACATGCTGGGAAAGGGCGCTGGAAATATTAGGCGGGGAAGCTTCCGGGCTTAAGAGCAAAGCGGAGGCGGTTCTGCTTGTATCAGCAATGCTGGTGGCGGGGAAGCTGGCCGTGCTTTCCGGTAAAGAGCGGAGGGAAAAGAAGAAGTATGTGGAAAGATGCTCCCGTATCGTAAGAGAGTACGGGAGACACCGTGAGACATTCCGGAAGCTGGACAGGGGCTATAAGATAAAGGTAACAATGTACCGGTATATGCCCGGAATTTATCTGGGGCTGTATCATTGGAAGAATGTCAGATAGATAAAGCATAGCAGGCCTATTTGTCAGAACTGATGCTTTCCGCCTGCAGTCTGTCGAACTCTGCCATGCATTCATCCACAGTGGCACCGTTTAACAATTCCCGCACTACCAGACAAGTATTGCCCCACTGTTCTAACTTCATGCTGGCATTGGCGCCAAGAACATATACGTTTTCCTGAATTCTGTCATTTAACGGCTTTAACGCCGGGATACACTCTACTTCTACATTTTTTGAGGGTGAGATTACCTTATTGGTCTCTGCATACACTTTCAGCGCTTCATCCGATGTCATCACTTCCAGCGTACGCATAGCGTCCTCTGCGTGTTCCGCCTTGGCACCTATACCGAATCCTGTCATGGGCATTACCGGCATCTGTCCTCTGCTGCTGGGAAATCCGATTACCACCATCTCGAAATCCGGATTGCCGTAGGCGGTATCTGTATTTGCGGCGCCCCAGTAAGCCATTACAATAGGGGTCTTTTGTGCCAGAAAATCCGCACCTTCCCCTTCAATGGCTTCGCTGACATATGCTTTTTTTGCATCAATATATCCTTTGTCAATCATCTCCTGCAGAAATTCGAAGCCTGGACGCATATAATCACTGTATTTGCTTTCTCCGCTGTTTAAAGCTGCAATCTCTGCCTCCGTATTTCCGCCGTTGTACAAATCCGCATAGGCTTGTGCCAGAACAAATGTTTCAAGCCACCATCTGTTGGCTCCCACCGGGGTCTCAATCCCGTTCTCCTTAAACACACGGCAGCATTCTAAAAATTCTTCCGGGGTCTCCGGCAGTTCCAACCCATACTGGTCAAACATATCTTTATTGATAAACAGTCCGTACGCTACAACCTCCTGTGGAACCGCCACCAGTTTTCCGTTGACAATATTCGCTGCCTTTACCACATCTCTTAGGTTTTCTACACATGCAAGCCCCGACAGATCCATCAGCAGGCCTTCCTCCCCCAGTGCCTGGATGGTGTCAGGATTGAGCAGATACATGTCGTCCATATTGCTGCGCGCCCTATCCAAGGTCACATCGTCATAGGTCTTATCCTGATAATCCTCTGCCGTATAAGTCACATAGCTCACCTTGACGCCCAGCTGCTCTTCCGCCATAATAACCGTTTTATCGGTTGCACTCCTTGCAGTATTTACCGTATCCGCTTCCGTTTTTTCCATAGGGCTGAACATAACTACCTCCCGCACTGTTTCCTCGTCTTCCGTAAGCAGATTCATACTGTTTTCTTTACTTCCGCAGCTTGTAGCTCCAAACATTACAGCCCATACCAGACAAGCTGCCGCTCCTCTTGCCATATTCGTTTTAACATTCCAGATCATATCTTACTCTCCTTTTTATTAAATATTAGTTATATAAGTAATGACGAAACCAATAAATTTGCTGAATATTCTGACAATATATTTCATGAAACTCCTTTTTGTGCTATGGAGCTGCGACCATAAAACGTGAAGACCTATGTC
>DNJW01000196.1:5376-7823 GCA_003488965.1 Lachnospiraceae bacterium
GGGAATATATTGTCAGAATATTCTCATAGCTTAGAATTTCGCAATTGCCCATATGAACCTACTTTTACCAGATACTATCCATCAGGGTCACTTCCGCCCGTACAATGTTCTCCGGATTTTCCGCCTGCAGCACGAAACATCCGTCTTTTGAAGAATTATAAAACAGCTTTGTTCCAGCCGCTTCTCCCTCATTGACATATATTTCCGTCACTCTGCCATCCATATAAATCTCCAGCCCGGTCACCTTTTCCACATCCGCCCGGAAACAGATTCCCTGGCTTTTTACACCCTTCGTCACAATCCGTAAGCCGCTTTCGTCATTGCAGAGGGAAATTTCCTTTTCCCCGTCTTTCCCCAAAAGGATAGAAAAAAAAGTATCCGCCGAAAAATGGATTTCTGCCATATATGCATTGCCTTCAATGGCTCTCAAGGCTATATTCTCTCCCCTGCCCCTATACAGACTTTTTCCTTTCAGCAGCGCGACCTCTTCTATAGGCTTCATATAAAGCTTATTGTTTCTGATATGAAGCTGTCTTGGAAGAGTCATGCTGCCGTATGCCCCATTCTCTTTTTCCACATGTTCCCCATAAAAATCGGAAATCCATCCGATACAAATTCTCCTGCCGCCATGCTCAAAACTCTGCATGGCATAACAGTTGCTGCCAAAATCAAACCATCCGCTGCTTTCTGCTTCCAGCTTCTGTTCTTTCCAGTTCCCTATGTAATATCTGCTCATCTGGAATCTTCCGCAGTCATCGTAATGTCTCATCCATGCTCCTACCGCCGCATATTTCCCGTCCAGTTCCATAAAATCCGGACATTCAAAGCAACGGATTCCTTCTGTTTCTTCTGTCAGCAGCGGATGCAGATAATTCCAATGCTCCATATCTTCCGATTCATAGAGAAGAATTACCCCCTTCCCTTCTATAGCGCTTCCCAGAACCATATACCAGCGCCCGCCGATTTTTACCACTTTCGGGTCCCTGAAGTCAGAAGAAGCTCTTTCCGGCCGCTTTCTGATAATACATTTCTCCTCCGTAAAATGAAGCATATCCCTGCTTTTCATCATCCATTGCTGCTCCACCTGTTTCATGCAGTCACCATGAGGCTCCAGATGGCGGGTAAAATAGAAAACTGCCCCATCCCTTGTCACCGCTGCCGAACCGGAAAACGCACCTCCTGAAAATTTCTCCGGTTCTTCCAGAATTTCCTCCTGGGGAGCAAGCACAACGGGAAGATGAACCCAATGGATTAAATCTTTGCTCGCCGCATGTCCCCAGTACATATTCGACCATTTCTGTCCGTGCGGATTAAACTGATAAAACATATGGTAATATCCTTGAAAATAACATAACCCGTTAGGGTCATTCATCCAGTTTTTCCAAGGGGCAAAATGATATGCTTCCCGGATAGACGAATTATAGTGTATCTCCTTCTTAACCGGAAGATAACGTCCGCTCTGTTTTTCCTTCTCCAGATATTGGACTCCTGTTTCCAGAATCTTATCATTTCCGCTCAGATAGCAAAGAGTTACATCGCAGCAGCCGCATTCCAGTTCATATTCCGTATCCTGTTCCACCGGAAATTTCAGCCAAGTATAATAAGAGGTCCGGGCTTCTTTTTCCATGACATGTGTTTTGCCGGAAACAACCCTGATATTCCCTCCTTTTGTTTTTGCCTTGGCAAAAACCTCCAGACATGTATACTGTCCTGTATTCAATCTGATTACTCCTCCCTTCTTTTTCTTTTTTAATGAAACCGTTTCCATATAATAATATATTTTATTTATTGATCTATATTCCAATTTATCCTACTTGTTATTATTATTTTATGGAACCCGTTCCATAAATTGATTTTATGACACTTTTTATACTTTGTCAAGACGTTATTCCATATTATTTCCGAGTAAACACAAAGAAACCGGAGATGTCATTGTGCAAATTGCACAACCTCCAGTTTCCTTAAAATCTTTTATTTACTTTTCATAAATTCTTTCTGCGCATTTTATACAAATATCATAAAGCAGCCGGACTGATTCCCGTTCTGGTGGTTCCTCCAGACTGAATATCCACCTCCAATATCTGCCTATGAGGTACATTTTTTCTCTGCTCTATCTGGTCCAGCAAGGTATTCACAGATATCTCCGCTAATAATTCTACATTTTGCCTAATAGCGGTAACCACCGGATACACCATCCTGGTCAGACTGGTGGCATCGAATCCTACAAAGCAGATATCCTCCGGCACCTTCATTCCCCTCTGCAGCGCCACATTCATACATGCTACGGTTCCTAAGTCTCCGCTGAACACCCCGTCAATATCCGGGTTTTTGTCAAAAATCTCCTGCGCCATTTTATAGTGGGCCTCCCAGTCAAAGGTATTCCAGTCCATGGTAACCTGCAGAACCTTTGCCTGATTGTCCTCCATTACTTTTTGAAATCTCATATG
>DNJW01000267.1 GCA_003488965.1 Lachnospiraceae bacterium
TGGAAAATAATTAAATGGGATAATCACAGATTTTTTATGGAAAACTGTGTAGAATTGCTCAAAGAAGAAGGAGGAGAAGTTTGATGAGAAAACGGATAGGTGCTAAAATTTTAGGGGTATTCATACTGATTTTGTTAATTTGCCTTGCAGGAATCGGTATGGTTGGGTATTGCGTACATGAAATGGATGGAATCAATGAAAAAATTGGAGGCGATTACTTAAATAGTATTGAGCAGTTAGATTCAATTTCTTTAAAGGTTTCTGATTTGCAGCAGTATCTAAAGGATTACATGCTGAGTGCGGAGGATGAGGCAGTAAAGTCAAGCATTACGGTATCGCAGGATGGAATTCAGTCCTCGTTAAAATCGTTAGCAGGCAGTGCGTCGGATAAGGAACAGAAGGAAGCAGTGTCAAAATTGCAGGACTCCTATAATATTTATTTGGAGACATACACCCAGGCGATGGGGGAGATTGAGGCTGGCGAATTGATGGGGACTGCTGAGGTAGATGAAAGAGTTGCTGAGGTGACAGATGCTGTTAAAGCAAATATTCAGTCCCTTTCTGTGCGGAATGCTGGTCACTTATCTGACAGTTGTCGTACCAACAAAAAAGGCTACCAAAGAGCTTGGCTCTATTGTGCAGGGAATTGCGGATAAGGAAGGTGATTTGACAAAGCGTGTCAAAGAGCGCACAAAGGATGAGGCAGGCCAGCTTGTTGCCGGGATTAACCAGTTTATTGGGACACTGCAAAGTACAATTTCTGATATTAAGCATGAATCAACTGCCATGATGGATAATGTGGAGAATGTAACAGGGCAGATTGGGAAAGCAGATGAAAATATTACAGATGTATCGGCTACGATGCAGGAGCTTGCTGTCAGTATGACGGAAATTGCAAATGCGGCAGAAACAATTAATATGAATACGGAAGATGTTTCTGCTTCTGTGGAAGGAATTGCGCGGCAGGCAATGGATGGGGCAAAGAAGGCAAAGGAAATCCAGGGTAAGGCACAGGAACTTCGGGAGTCCGGGGTTTCCAGTAAAGAAAATACGGGCAGTATGGCAGAACAGATGCGTAATGTAATGAAGGAAGCACTCCGCCGGAGCCGTGACGTGGAAAAGATTAACACGCTGACAGCTGATATACTTAGTATTTCCAGTCAGACAAACCTTCTTGCGCTCAATGCGTCTATTGAGGCCGCAAGGGCAGGCGAAGCAGGAAAGGGATTTGCAGTTGTTGCGGATGAGATACGGCAGCTTGCTGATTCCAGCCGTGAAACAGCTAACAATATTCAGGAAATCAGTGTGGAGGTAACGGATTCCGTTAATTCATTGGCAGATAATGCAAATAAGATGATTGATTTTATTACAGATGTTGTTTTGCCGGATTATGATATCCTGGTAGATACCGGAAACGCATATAGTAATGATGCGAATGAATTTGAACGGATTTTGAATGAATTTGAAGAAAGTGCAAATCGATTGATGGAAACAATGGGAAGCGTTAAATCATTGATTGGCAATATTTCTGTTACGATTTCAGAATGTTCAGATGGGGTAAATACCGTTGCGGAAAATGCAGGGTATTTAACAGAAGGAATGTCGGAAATCCAGAGCGAGGTTATGAAGACAAAAGACTCTGCCGGGAATCTGGTGGATAATATTGACATGTTCAAGTATGTATAAAGAAAGGTTGGGAAGCATTTTTCTAATCCGGTAGTTCAAAAGGCATATGCAGAGAGCATATGCCTTTTCTTCTTCAGAGTGGAAAGATTGATATAGAACTCAGGGTATATACTGACGGGAATATTATCAGATTAGAAGAAAAATTCATCATCATCATCGTCATATTGTGTCATCATTTCATCCAGTTGTGCTTCATAGGCATTAATCCTGTCATCAACCTGTTTTTGCGTTTCTTTATCACCAATGGTCTCATAGAAAAGAGAAGCCGCCGTAAAAAGAATATCATTATCATCGGTACATTCCGTATCTGGCTGGATATATTGTTCAATTAATTCTCTGGCAGAATCAAGAGAAGTGCCGTCACCATTCTTATACTGGTTTATCATGGCATATATCAGTGCAGTGACAGCGAAAATGTTGCCAGGATAGTCATTTAGCCACGCCTGGCAGAATTCCACAGCTTCTTTGTTTCGATTTAATAAACTAAGGGCAGAAGCTTTAGGAAAATAAATATCAGCTATGTCCGATTCATCCCAATCAAATAATGTAAGCATTTCTTCTGCCGAGCGGAGAATGACTTCATATTTTTCATAGTCCTCCATCATATCAAAATAGTCATCCAGAAAGCTTTGGACATCATGTTCAAAGTCAGTTCGGTCATCAAGCTCATAAAGTTTTTTCGGGAAATCAGGATTTTTTCTGCGCCCTTCCTTCACGATATCTGTAAGGATAGAGTAGGCTTCCTGCCAGCAGGAATTATTCTTATTTTTTCCAAATAAATTTTCTTCGCATTTTTCAACAAATGCATCAAATTGTTTCCATTTTTTATTGTTCATCGTATTCCTCCATCTTAAAGTAGTTATTGTTATCATAGCTTTTTCATTAAGCCCTGTCAATTTTGATTTTCCCCACCCCGTGAAAAGTAATAAAACGGGTTATTGTTTTTGGGTTTGACAAATAGGTATACATGTGTTAACATTAATAAGTAAACAGATGTATACTAAATGAAAGGAGGACAGAATGGAGAAACGGGAAAAGATAAGCCTTTCAAATGCAGAATGGCGTATTATGGATTTTTTATGGGATAAAAATCCAGCGACGATTGCTGATATGGTGCATTATTTTGATGGCATTACGAATTGGGACCGGCATGTAGTTATTATGATGCTAAAGCGCATGGAAGCGAAGGGGGCTGTTGCATGGCAGACAGTTGGAAGGGCAAAGCAATATTATCCTGTGATTGAGAGGGAACAGTCCTGTGTGCAGGAGACAAAGGATTTTCTGGAACGTGTATATAAGGGAAGCCTGGGGCTTATGCTCACTACGATGGTAAAGCAGGAAAAGCTTGCGAAAGGGGAACTGGAGGAATTGCGCAGAATATTGAATGAAGGTGAAGAGGATGATTAAGACGATTTTATCAAGCAGCCTGATATTTATGGTGATAGTGATAATCCGTAAAATTTTCCGTGGGAAGGCAGGGAATGTATTTCTGTATTCCTTGTGGCTGTTGTTTGCCGCAGGGCTTGTGATTCCGATATTTTCTTTTGTCTTGCAGGATATTGCAGGCTGGGACAGAGGGAGGGTGAAAAGTCCGGTCAGTATCATGAATTTTGTAGAGATGCATGTTACAGATACAGAAAAAGCAACGGAACCTGTAAAACAGAAAGAAAGCATTTCGGAAAAAGAAGGTGAGAAAGAGCAGGAGGAAAAAACAGAGATAAAAGTGAAACAGGATGCCAATCGCCAAAAAGTAGTGATAGAGGCAGGGAAAAGTGTAAGATTTCGTGCTTTGGCGGAATTGTGGTATTCAAAGAAAGTTTTTTTTATTTTCTGGGCAGTTGGGGCTGTAGTTGTTCTGTTGAGGCAGTTATTTATGGAGAGGGCATTTCGCAGGCAGCTTATTGAAAACCGGGAGGAAGTGGTGTGCCAGGAGCAAAGAGTATATCAGACAAAGGGGATTAAAACACCATTATTATTTCGGAGCCATGGATTGTCACTGGATATCTATCTTCCTGAAACGATTATGGAGAATGAAACATTTGTAAGGCATGCCCTTCTTCATGAAAACATACACAAGAAGCATGGAGATATCTGGTGGGGATATGTAAGAAATTTTCTGGTTGCCGTTTACTGGTTCTATCCCATTGTCTGGATTGCCGCTGTTTTATCGAAAAGAGATTGCGAATATGCATGTGATAGTTCGGTTATGAAGGATATGAGCAAAAAGGAGTGCATTTCTTATGGAAACAGCCTGCTTTCGTTAATACAGGTTGGAAGGAGCAGGGATTTGTTCTGTACGGCAACTGCCATGAAAATGAAAAAATCGGAAATGGAGGTAAGGATTCGGATGATTAAGAGGGGAAGAAAGAGGAATCTTTTTGTTACTGTTTTTATTATGATACTTTTATGCGCTGTAGGGATTGCTGCATTTACTGATGCAATGGAGCCGGAGAAGGAAAAGCAGATATCTCACAGACAGAAAGAGAAAGAGGCTGGAACGGGGAAACAATTGCCTTCCGGACAGACAGAACAGGAAAATACGCTTTCTGTAAAAGAAGCAGAATATAAGATAACGGATATGTGGGGAGCAGATGTGCCGCGCATTTGTTATGAAGATGATACAAGGATGATATTTTCAGGATACTTTGGCCTTTTTGTTTATTCCAGGGAAGAAGAAGAGATTGTGCAGTCGCTTAATTTGGAAGAGATTGGCTGTAGTGCAACACAGGGTGACCATTATTGTTCCATCAGCGTCTCAGAGGATGGCAAAACTGTTTATCTGCATGTGATGAGTGATAAAAAAATGATGTATCAGTATTCTGTTGATACTGGCAAATTGCAATATTTGGCTTACAATTTACCGGATAAGCTGTATGACAGGGAAAAATGGGAAAAAACGAACCAGAGCGGAATACAGTGTAATGGTGCTACTATTGGTGATTTGGTATATTGGTATGATGACAGAGATGCTGCGATGCTTAGGTATCTGCCATTATTTTATAAGCCATATGGTTCGTGTGATTTTTTTGAGCCAGAAGATATCAGGGATTTAAGTGAAGTTTCCTTTTATGCGAATGGAACGGAATATGTAATTACAGACGCGAAAAAGCTGCAATGGATTGAGAATCATTTTTCTAATCCGGTAGAAGAGATAAAAGGTGGTTCTGCATGCCCGTTTTATCATATGATGTATCTGAAAAGGAAAGACGGGGTTTGCGGCAAGGTGTTTCCGGCAACGGATAGCTGCTCGGTATATCAGACAGGCAATTCCTATTATGAATATAAAAAGGATGCTAATGGAGAGTTCAATGAAGTGTTTTGGAAATTGTTTGGGATTGAAGATATTGGAGATATCAGGTAAAACAGAGATATTCACTATTCCTGTTACAATATGCAGAAACGGTAAGGCGCAGTTAATTCGTTACAGTATTAAACATGGAAGGAAAGAAAAGGCATATGCAGAGAGCATATGCCTTTTCTTTTGCCATAAATTATATATTCAGAGTGGAAAGATTAATAAAGAACCCAGGATATATGCGGACAGGAATATTATCAGAAAAGATATAATTCGCCGCATTGTCATTTTGGAAATCATATACAGTGACCAGATTCCTTTCATGGTCTACAATCCAGTATTCCTGTACTCCTGCGGTCTGGTATTTAAAAAGCTTTGTATAGTAATCCATTGGGCGGCTGCCCGGTGATACGATTTCAATAATCCAGTCAGGTGCGCCAGAGCACCCCCTGTCTGTGAGCTTGTCACGGTCGCAAATTACACAGATATCTGGTTCAACGTAGGTTGTATCATCTTTATTTAAAAATACAGCAAATGGAGCAATATTTACTTCACAGATACCCTGATTATTATTTATATATTCGCGGATAGTTGCAAACATTTCTCCAACAATACGCTGGTGCTTTCTGGTTGGAGGTGCCATATAATAAATCTGGCCGTCAATCAGTTCTGCCCGTTTTCCATCTGGCAGGGCATAAATGTCATCAGTGGTATAGAATTTTTCCTGTGCTAATATCGACATAAGTGTCATCTCCTTTTTGGCTATTCATCGTACCCTTTCATTTTAAAGTAGTTAGGATCCTTAAAGAAATAACTT
>DNJW01000123.1 GCA_003488965.1 Lachnospiraceae bacterium
GTCATACAACATAAATTCATCATATATAAGAAATTAACTGCAACCGCTACTAACTGCTACCGCTTTAATTTTACTATGTTTTAACCGCTACTTTAAACCGATACTAACCGCTACTAAACTGATACCAAAACAAAAACCCTAATATTTTTACCATTAATCTTCTTCTGTTTGCTTTCCGTTCCCAACAGCCGATTGATGTTTTTTGAAAATGTCAAGTTACTTCCGGGCTGAAATCCACTTACATTACAGAATACTTTGTACCTTGCGTATACATCCGAAACGGCTTCATTAATAATGCTGTCTTTTCCCTCTTCTTCAATGAATGACAGTGTAGGGTTGTTCTCAACTTCATATTCTGCTTTCTGCTGTTCTGCCTTTGCCGGAACCGTAAACCGGCCACGGTTCAGCACATCAGCAAGGCCATACAAGGCACACTGTATAAAATATTCCATGTGTTCGGGCTTTGCCAGCTTCCGCTTGATAAACGGGTCATAATCAGGATCCGTTTTCAGGAACTTTGCATTGAATGGAATAATAAGCAACCGCCGCAACATCGCCCCTGTGGGATCTTTCATATGCGGGATCTCATTGGCAGAAAAAATATTTGTCGCATATGATACAAAATTAAACGGCGGCTTGCCCTTTTCCTCTGCCTGAACTTCTTCGCCAGTGACCAGCTTTTTGAATATGGACGGATCCGCTATATACTGGTTTGATATATCGTCTCCAAGGTTTGCCAGCTTTCCATGAAGCATAGTTGTTATGAACCGCTTCCCCAGATCCCGGGAATCAACGGTACAGTAGTTGTTCGATCCAAGCATACCTTTCAGCATATGTATGTAGGTGCTTTTGCCGTTTTCCTTGTCCCCGGTCAGAATCCCGGCTATACCGCCGCCAAGAAGGGGCGAACGGTACAGACACGCTCCGGCCAGTTCTTCCAACGAATACCGTATATCTGAATCCCCACATGATACCTTGTCAAGTATACTGTCAACCAAGTCTGATTTAGCATCCGGGTTATAATCCCACGGTATGGGGTTTGTGATGATATGTTCTGGGCTGAATGGTTCCAACTTATCCTCAATCACATCATATATTCCATTCCTGAACGCTATCAGATTTATGGCAGTGGGCGGCGCTTCCCCACATACCACATCCAGATACTTCAACACTTCATTCCTTTGGTTAGCAGTCAAGGACTGGACTTCCTGCAACATGACCTGTTCTATCTCTTTATCTCCGGGAACATACACGCCGCCCTTGTATAGGTGCAGACGGCCATTTATCTTCTGTATGTGGTGCTGTGACCTGATCCGCTCTGCAAATTTATCATGTGAAAATCTGCTGCCGGAAAAATACACCTGTTTTTTAAACGCTTCATCACGCAGTATCACGTCAAGTTCTTTTTCGCCCAGCGCTTCTTTAAGCACATACTTGTTGATAATCTGGAAAGTATCTTTTATTTCTTCTTCACTGAACCCCGCATTTTGCAAAGACAGAATATAAGGAAACAATGTGCTGTTCCTTCCGTCACCATCCCCCATATTGGCAAAATTAATATGGCACTTTGGCAGCGGTGTGAAATACTTCGGCAGTTCCTGATATGGCTGTTTATCATAAATTACAGTACGTTCCACGCCATTGTATTTCAGGCATTCCCCCGGCATGGAGTACCCCGGATGGAAGTCTACCACAATGCCGCAGGCAAGCATCACCTTATCGGCCTTTTTCAGCTTTACATCATGGTTCCACATCAGGACATGAACGCCCCTGCCGCCCTCTCTGTTGGTCATATGGCAGGGCAATTCTTCACCCTTGACAATATTCTGTAAAATGTCATTATGCGGCTGTTCATCTGCATCCAAAAGCGCAACATGGGGGTACATCATCCCGCTGAATCCTTCCAACGGTTCCACTTCCTGTAGAGATAATAGCTTTGGATTTTTCCCCGGATATTTCTGACCTTTTGCATTTTTTACGAACCCTTTATAAAGTCCAGTTTCATCAAAATCTACCATTTTTTTTGTTCTCACCTCACTTTCATATGGTTAGAAAATCATTTACAATAGTTACATACCGCCAGAACAGCAGTACCCTGAACCGGGTTTTACTTCACAGAATTGTGTAATTGATATGAGAGTATTCCTAACCCTTCCGCAGCCGCCGCACGGGTGCTTATTCAATAATTTCTGTTGTCCTATTGTTCCTTTTCATAATCTTCGCCGTCACACAAGCACTCCTGCATGGAAATTTCAAAATCGTCCATGTTTGGGAAATGTATGTAACGGTATCTGCATGCTGAACAGTCAAAACAATCTTCGCTCATATACTTCTCCTTTTCGTTGCGCTGATGCTTATTCAATAATTTCTGTTACTGGTACATTAAGAGCCTTTGCAATCTTTCCGGCCGTCTTGGGTTTTGGCTGTCTTTTCCCTGACAGATACTTACTGATAGAAACCCTTGAAACTTCTGCCAGTGCTGCTAAATCGTCCATACTTAGACATGCATTAGCCATAGCAATTTGCAGTTTGTATTTGTTTACTTTCAACTTTTCACACTCCTTTCGATCTGGTACATATGTACCTTTTTAGTACATTAAAACACGTAATTGTACTAATGTCAAGCATTTTAGTACATTTATCTTTACATTTGTACTAATTTGTGTTTTAATAGGAATATGTATTTAAAGGGTGGTGAAAAAATGGCTATTGGCGCAAAGTTAAAATTACTTTTAAAACAAAGGAAAATGACCGTTACAGAACTGGCAGATAAAACCGGAATATCTATAAATACTCTATATGGAATTATTAAACGTGACAATAAAACCATCAATCCAGACACAGCCGCTAAAATTGTAGATTGCCTAGGAGTTTCTATTGCTGAATTATTATCCTTTGATGAATTTGTTGAATCGGCCAAAATAGAATTTGATGATATTGAAAACCGAAAAAAATTATTATTATCATACGATGCATTAAATAGCGCGGGAAGAATAGAAGCTGAAAAAAGAGTATCAGAACTAGTTCAAATTTCCAAATATCAAAGATAATCATTCCCTACCCCTTCCGCAGCCGCCGCACGGCCAGAATGGAAAGGAATGGTGTAAATTATGACAGGTGGAACAAGAAAACGTGGTGCAACATGGTCTTATTATTTTGACCTTGGCACGGTAGGCGGAAAACGCCAGAAAAAGGAAAAAGGCGGCTTCAAGACCAAAAAGGAAGCGGAAGCGGCACTCGCAAAGGCAATCAATGAATACAATAATGCGGGGCAGCTGTTTGAACCTTCTGGAATTACTGTATCGGACTATCTGGACCAGTGGTATGACCTGTACTGCAAGCCGAACCTGAAATATAATACGCAAATAGGCTATCTCCGGATTATGGAAGGGCATTTAAAGCCCCGGTTCGGCCAGTACCGCCTAAAGGCCATCACTGCTGCCACATTGCAGGAATACGCCAACAAGCTGAAAATGGACGG
>DNJW01000055.1:0-338 GCA_003488965.1 Lachnospiraceae bacterium
CACCCTGCCCTGAAGACATTACCGTTATTCAATTGTTTCGAACAGTATAGCACGGACGGTGAAGGTGCGTCAATATATATTTGTACGTAAACGCTTAGGAATCGCCGAACTGCCGGAAGATAACTGATACATCTTCTTCAGAAAAATCTTGGAAATACAAGAAAAGCGACTTTAAACTCGTATCAGTTATTTCCTTTTTATTACAGGGTTCACGAAGCAGTTCCTGTAATTTGGAGACGCACCATTGCTCTCTTACCCTCATATGCTTAGCAATAATTTCCTGCGCAAGCCGGCAAGATTTTGGTTCTAACCTCTCTTTAGGAATTGTCGGAAAATAA
>DNJW01000055.1:630-3374 GCA_003488965.1 Lachnospiraceae bacterium
TAACCGCTGCAACTTCTTTAGGCAAAAGTCCGGAAATACAAGAAAGATTGCAGCAAACCTGCAGCGGTTATTTGCAGACACTTCCTTACTTTCTTCTGGCATATCCAATAACGCTGATTCCCAAGGATATGCAGAAGAGGAGCAGAGTCACAATTCCCGTCAGCAGCAGGTAAGAAGACAGGGAGCCCACCATTGCGGAGAGCCCGGAACCGTCCTCAAAATATTTGATCAGGTAAAACAGGGGTACTATGATAAGCATCCCCATAAATTGTGCGGACTGCACGCCAAACCAGTAAGTCAGGGGCAGGCAGATGCCGGTCCACATCAGGGGGATGAAAATGGTTGCGAAAACGGCAATTTCCCAGACCACTGCATCAAATGTCCCGTATATGCAGCCTGACAGGAGATTGAACAGGATACATCCAGCAAGGCTGATTCCCAACGTGCAGATAACGGATATATATTTGCTGGCCACCACCGAAAAGCTGCTCAGGGGCATGGCCATCTGGTATTTTTTCCAGCGTGCCTTGTCATCGCTGGTAAAGCTCATAATGTTCTGCATGCCGATTGTTATGGCAAACAGAACGGAAGCCATCAACCCGCCGTAAATTCCCGCAGTGTAAAGCAGCAGCAAAGTAAACCCAACCGCAATGGCTATCAGCTTTTTGTCAATACATTTGTAAAATACAGTAAATTCCTTATAAATCAATCCTCGCATAATGTGCCTCCTTTGACGTAAAACAGCATGATATCTTCCAGCGTGGCACTGTCCACAATCAAGTCCCTGTGCCTGCGCTTTATGTCTTCCTTATCCCGCACGAGGCATTCCGTGCTGACATTCGTAGCTCTGTGGATGATGTATTCCTCCGGTGAAAGGGAGGCGAACTGTTCTTTTGTGCATCTGACGATTCCATAGCGGTACACCAGTTCATCCTTCTGCTCTTCGAAAATGATTTTCCCACGGTGAATCAGGATTACATAGTCCGCAATCTTCTGGATGTCCGACGTAATATGGGAGGAAAAGAAAACGGAATGCTCTTCATCCTGTATAAATTCCAGGAACAGATCCAGGATTTCATCGCGTACAACAGGGTCAAGCCCGGTGGTGGCCTCATCCAGAATCAGCAGCTTCGGCCTGTGGGCCAGTGCGCAGATAATAGAAAGCTTCATTTTCATACCCTTCGAAAAGGAACCCACCGGTTTGCCTGAAGGAAGCCGGAATCTTTTCAGATATTCGTGGTACAGGCTGCTGTCCCAGGAATGATATACTCCGGAAAGTATCTTTTCGATATTCTCTGCCGTGAAGATGTCGTGGAAAGTACATTCATCAAATACTACACCGATATCTTCTTTTATGGCAGGGGAAGAATGCGGCTGCCCGAAAATCTGTATTTCGCCGCTGTCTTTTTTCAATTCATTCAGGATGAGGTTGATGGTGGTGCTCTTTCCGGCGCCGTTTTCTCCGATGAAGCCCACAATCCTTCCCTTCGGTACCTGAAACGAAACGTGGTCTAAGGTAAAGTCGGTGAAAGATTTGCATAAATCCTTCACGATGAGATTGTTTGAATTCTCTTTTTTCATTGCTGTCCTCCTGGTCATATCCTCCCGGATAAAGTATTTCTTTGCTATTCTTCATAAAAAAGCTTCAGAATTCCTGCCATCTGTTCATAATCGATTCCATGTGACCGGCCGATTTCCGCAACCTTCTGCAGGAGTTCTTCCGCTATCCGCAGCTGCTCCTCCCGGATAAATTCCCGGTTCTGGGGGGCGACGAAGCTTCCCTTGCCGGATACGGTGTCGATAAAGCCGTCCCGGGTCAGGTCTTCATAGGCCCTCTGGACGGTGATCACGCTGATGTGCAGGTCCTTGGCCAGCATCCGCATGGATGGAAGGGCTTCGCCTGCCGCCAGCGTTCCGTTCATGATCTGGTTTTTTATCTGGATGCAGATCTGCTCGTAGATTGGCTTGTCGCTGCTGTTGCTGATCAGTATTTCCATCTGCTCCTCCTCTCGCAAGTACTGATTGAAGTTACTGTGCTGGTTTGATAAGTACAGTATATACGTGGGTGGCAGTTTTGTCAATAGGGTAAATTTATAATTCCCTTTTTGGAAAAATGTTCTCACTGCTGCCCAAAACCTTGTAATTTCGAAACAAATATGCGATGATAATATTGCATTTGGAAAAAGTGAGAACGAGTGTGCTATATAATATAGCAATTGGGGATAATGGAATGATAGAATTAGAAGAACAGCGAATTGGAAGGAATAAAGAGACCATTGTTAATCATACATATATTAATAGTGGTGAATATAGAAAAAAGTATGATTTTATTTCAGATAACAGGGAATTAAGCAGGATTTTGTATAAGCTGGCTAAAGATATGTTGGAGCATCGTTCGGGCACAGAATATGAGGACATGTACTGGATAGATTTAGATACCCTGAATGTTGTCGCAAAGGAAATAAATGTGACTGTTAAGAAGAGAATTATTTATTCAGCATCAACAAAAAATGTAATAAAGCAGCATAAGAGCTTGCTTACAATACATAACCACCCAGACAGTTTTCCTCCAAGTATAGATGATTTGAATTCTAATTTTGATCACAATTACGAAGTTGGTATTGTGGCATGTCATGATGGAAGGGTATATATGTACTCGGCGAATGAAAAAATTAATGAAAATTACTATAAATTGGTAGTTGAAGGTTATTTGAAAAGCGGGTATAATACCTAAGGAAAGCATC
>DNJW01000118.1:0-232 GCA_003488965.1 Lachnospiraceae bacterium
CTGGAGGATATGAAATGCAATATCCAGAAGGTACAGTGCGTATTTGCAACGCCGGAAGACAAAAAAAAGGGGATGGAAGGACTGGATATTATAAAAAAAGAGGAAAGAGGTTCCCTTTATACCTTGACGGTAAGAGGAACAAGAGAAGAGATAACCAGGCATTTTGCCACGGTGGATACGGTGTTTTTTGAAGCCCTTCCTCTTTCTTTGGAGGAGATATTTATCAGTGAAA
>DNJW01000118.1:538-4323 GCA_003488965.1 Lachnospiraceae bacterium
CTTTCTCTGGAGGAGATATTTATCAGTGAAACGGAGGTGGCTGGCTATGATGTCAAAAAACTCATTTTTGGTTAGCATGAAGGAAAACAATAAACGCAGGCTATGGCTTTGGATTGTATCGGAACTGCTTTGGTTTTTCTATTATCCGGTGGGTATGGCTATGCTGATGAGCCGGAAGATGGAGCATAACCGTATAGACGGTTTTGTTGGTGCGGCGGCCAAGCTGCGTCTGACGGAGGCTGCCGGGGAATGGCTGACATCAAACAATTCTCTGACGGCAGTATTGATGGCAGGCATGGCCATTGTATGTGCCATACAGGGATTTTCCTATTTGTACAGCAGGAAAAAGGTAGATATGTATCATAGTGTTCCGGTGAAAAAATCCCGCAGATTTGCAGTGATTTTTACGGACGGCGTGTTGATTTATCTGGTGCCGTATCTGGTAAATCTGCTGCTGGCTGTCCTGATTGCATGGATAAGCGGCGGAATGGACAGTATGATTGCCGGGCAGGCAGCCGTTTGCGTATTGGTAAATCTTGTTTTTTCTCTGGGAGTTTATGCCCTCTCTGTACTGGCGGTAATGATGACCGGGAATCTTGTGATTACCGTATTTGCAGTGGCAGTTTTTCTGTTATACGAGCCTGCTGTCAATTTAATTTTAGAAGCCTATAAAATGAGGTTTTATGCTTATTATTCCTATTATTCCGCCAGTGGGCGGCTGTACCTGTCGCCCGTCTGGTATTTCGGCGAAGCAATGGAGGCGATGGCGGGTACCGTCTCACAATTGGGAAGTATGTTTGGTGCGGTGCTGCCTTATGTTCTTCTGGGCATTCTGCTGGCAGCAGCCTTTTTGGGTCTTGCTTACTTCTGTTATAGTAAGAGACCGGCGGAAGCGGCAGGTAAAGCAATGGCATTTGAAAACACAAAGTTTGCCGTTAAATTTCTGCTTACGGTACTTTTTGCTTTGGGCGCAGCTTTGCTGGTAGACCGTATCGTTGTTTCCAACGTTGTTTTTGATATTTCCGGTGCGGCACTGGCAGTTGTTTTAAGTAACTGTGTGATTGAGGTTATTTACGAGGCGGATATTAAAGCGGCTTTCCGGAAAAAATATCAGATTCTGGTTTCCGGAGCCTGCGTGGCAGTCATTGCAGCGGTTTTTGCATTTGATTTAACCGGCTTTGATGCATGGATACCTTCCCCGGAAAAACTGGAAGATGCCGTATTTATTTTTACGGAGGAACAGGGCAGGACTTATATGGATGAAAATCGGATATGGATGAACGTTCAGGATTATGCCTTGGGCAAGCAAGGTGTAAAGGATATTGATGCCATATGTGAGCTGTCTTCCAAAAAGACGGAAGAAAAAGGAGACCGTATATGGCTGGACGTGGCTTACCGGATGAAGAACGGGAAAACTGTCTGGAGGAATTTTGCGGTAAGCACAGAGGAAAAAGAGCTTCTGGACCGGGTTATTGGAAGTGAAGAATATAAAAAGATGACATATCAGGTTTATAACGATGAGGAATATGACTACATTAAAAAGCAGGAAATAAAGGAGATTGCTTTCAATAACGGGTTCAAGATAGAAAATCTGTCTCCTCAGGATGCGGATATGATTCGGGAACTGTGGAAAAAAGATATGGAAAATATGACATATACCACCTTGCGGGATGAATTTAAATGCGGCGTCATTGAGGTGCGCCTGGAGTCTGAATGGAAAAACCGGTCATACACTGTTTATGATATCAGTTATGACATATATCCTTCTTTTGCAAATTTAAGAGGATATTTAAAGGAAAAAGGGATTGATACGGAGAATTATCTGGACGTATCGGATATTGAAAGCATAACGGTGACCAATTATCATAGTGAAGAATTTGAAAAAATATATGAGGAAAAAAAGGAAACAGCCGGGGATGCAGCGGCAGAGATTTCCATGAGCAGAGAAGATTTTTTGGTAACCAAGACTTATACGGAAGAAGATAAGATAAAGGAACTGGCGGCTGCCATGTATCCGCGAGGGCTGTCCAGACGGTGGAAACTGGAAGGAGCAGTTTCGGATGAATATGACGTTACAGTGAATTATAAAAACGGAAAATCCACCAGCTCCGTATATAGGGGTTCACCGGGAGCGGGTCTGATAACGGACAGAATTCCTGGCTGGCTGGAAGCGGAAACGGCTTATAAATGAAGAGAAGACGGCGCGTTTCTGTACTTTTCAGGATGCAGCGTCATCATACACAAAATAGAAAGAAAATAACGGACAATATGGATTTTCAGAATTATTTTTTGAAATAAGGAAATAAATATAGAGGAAATAGTGGCCTGCGAACCGGACTTGAGGAAAATACATGTGCAGCCGGCAGGCCGGAATGGAGGATGCTATGAATCTATATTTAAAGATTACAGATGTCCGCGGAAGGGAAATTCTGGATTCCAGGGGAAATCCCACTGTAGAAGCGGAAGTAATTGTGGAAGGAAGTATTGCAGGACGCGCGGCGGTTCCGTCAGGAGCCAGTACAGGCCGGTTTGAGGCAGTGGAACTGAGGGACGGGGAAACCAGATATTTCGGGCTGGGCGTCCGGAATGCGGTGAAAAATATCAATACGAAACTAAAAGATGCCTTGGTAGGAAAAAATGTTCTGGAGCAGGGACTGATAGACCGGATACTGTTAGAAACAGATGGAACGGACAACAAAGGAAATTTGGGAGCCAATGCTACCTTGGGCGTTTCCATGGCATGTGCCAGGGCGGCGGCGGAGGCTTTGGAGATGCCGCTGTACCGTTATCTGGGAGGCGTTCATCCCCGGCTGCTTCCCGTCCCCATGATGAATATTTTAAACGGCGGAAAACATGCGGCGAATACGGTGGATTTTCAGGAATTTATGATTATGCCGGTGCAGGCGGAAAGCTTTGCGGACGGTCTGCGTATCTGTGCCGAAATTTATCACAATTTGAAAAAGATATTGGATGACAGAGGGCTTTCCACCGGTGTGGGAGACGAGGGAGGCTTTGCACCGGATTTGCCGGATGCAGGGGCTGTCCTTTCCCTGATTGTGGAGGCTATTGAAACGAGCAAATATATTCCCGGACAAGACATAAAGATTGCTCTGGACGTGGCCAGCAGCGAACTGTACAACGAAAAAACAGGAATGTATCATTTTCCCGGAGAGAGTAAGCTGGCGGGCAGCGAGGTAGTCAGGGATACGGCGGAAATGATTTCTTATTACGAGGAATTAATCGAAAAATTTCCGGTCATCTCCATTGAGGACGGACTGGCGGAGGACGATTGGGACGGCTGGAAGGAAATGACGAAACGGCTTGGAAATAAGATTCAGCTGGTGGGGGACGACCTTTTTGTCACCAACACCAAAAGGCTGGATGCAGGAATCAAGCTGCAGGTTGCCAATGCAATCCTAGTAAAAGTGAACCAGATAGGTACGGTATCGGAAGCAATGGAAGCTATTGAAATGGCGCATAAGAATGCCTACCGTGCCGTGATTTCCCATAGGTCGGGAGAAACAGAGGATACTTTTATTGCGGATTTGGCAGTAGCCGTAAATGCCGGACAGATAAAAACCGGTGCACCCTGCCGGTCGGACAGAGTGGCAAAATATAACCAGCTGCTCCGGATAGAGGAAGAACTGGGAGGGGTGGCGGCATATAAAGAGCCGTTTAATAAGATATAACAGAAAGATTTTATTCCCGCGGCAGCGGACTAAGCGTTACTGTTCGCACGTTGCTTGTTGTCCGTGCAGCCAGAAAACATATTTCCTAAGGAGCCT
>DNJW01000436.1 GCA_003488965.1 Lachnospiraceae bacterium
GCTTTTGACACCCGAACCCTATTAGGTAACTAAAAGAGACTACCGGCGTTGACCGATAGTCTCCTATTATCTTCAAAAATATTATTCCTCATATCCGTTCGGATTGTTGCTCTGCCATCTCCAAGAATCTTCGCACATTTCTTTAATCCCGTTTTCTGCTTCCCAGCCAAGTTCTTCTTTTGCCTTAGCAGCATTGGAATAACAAGTGGCAATATCTCCTGGTCTTCTTTCTTTAATTACATAAGGTATCTTCACCCCGGTAGCGGCTTCAAAATTCTTCACTATATCCAATACGCTGTATCCGGTTCCTGTACCCAAATTGTAAATGCAAAGACCTGCTTTCTCCTCTATCTTCTTTAACGCTTTCACATGCCCTTTTGCCAAATCTACAACATGGATATAATCCCTTACACCCGTACCGTCCGGGGTATCATAATCGTTTCCAAATACGCCCAGCTCTTTCAGCTTCCCGACAGCCACTTGTGTGATATAAGGCATCAGATTATTTGGAATGCCATTCGGATTCTCACCAATCGTACCGCTCTTGTGAGCCCCGATAGGATTAAAATAGCGCAGAAGAATAACATTCCATTCAGGATCCGCTTTCTGCATGTCCATAAGAATCTGTTCCAGCATGGATTTTGTCCATCCGTAGGGATTCGTACATTGCCCCTTCGGACACTCTTCCGTAATCGGAATAACTGCCGGGTCGCCATACACCGTCGCTGATGAAGAGAAAATAATATTTTTCACCCCATGCTTTCTCATCACATCTACCAAAGTAAGTGTGCCCGCAATATTATTTTCGTAATATTCCCAAGGCTTTGCTACCGACTCACCCACAGCCTTCAACCCTGCAAAATGAATACAAGAATCTATTTTTTCTTTTTCAAATATTTGCTCCAATGCTCCCCTATCTAAAATGTCCGCTTTGTAAAAAGGAACTTTTTTCCCCGTGATTTTTTCTACCCGTTCTAATGACTTCTCACTGGAGTTGCTCAAGTTATCCAGAACCACTACCTCATAACCCGCATTCTGCAGTTCCACTACCGTATGGCTTCCAATATATCCTGCACCGCCTGTTACCAAAATTGCCATCTTCTAATACCTCCTAATCAAATACACTTTAAAAAACAGAATTTATCATTCTCTCTGCCTCTACTATAAGTCTACCCCCAGACCATGCTTTTTCAATACAATAATGTTGCATATGGCTGTCAAAATGTTAAATGAAATCTATTCCCACTTCCCTTATAATTCGATACCGTTCTTTTTGCACAGCTCTCTTGCAGTCTCTACAGAATCTATTCCCGTAGCATTTTTAATCGGAGCAAATTCCTTATACCTGTCCACTTCATAGGCAAGACAGTTATCGACCTGATGAATCATATCCAGTACCAAAGTTTCATACTTATATCCGTTCGGCGCATCCGGTTCCACATATTCTCCGTCCTCATTTCTATATGGTATCTGTTTTTTAACTACATGAAGAGGCAGCTGGCTGTCCATAATTTCTTCCAATTCCCGGGTTCTGAAAATATAGTTAAGGATTACCCCGAAATCATAGGCTGCATTGCCGTCCGCATCCTTTGCCGCTTTCATCTCATCCGTCAATTCATAATATTCCACAATAGAAGGTCTTCCATCCTCTAAACACAGCGCACCTACCCTTTCATCCGGGCTGTTCTTCTTCACTACCTTAGCCCCGGCCACACATCCGTTGGCAATCGTTGCGCCTATAAAGCAAGGGTCGGCAATACGCTGCAGTACATTGTCTACCGCAAATACATTAAGCCACTCAATGCCGTCTTTTCTTATAATGTCCAGAAGTCCGCATTTATTCATAGAGGAAAACCATCCTCCGTTACCGTTGGGTGAGGTGGCAATCTTCCATTTTTCTTCCATATACACTTTTCCTTCGTAATCCGAAGCCGGAACTACATCCTGGATAAAAAACCTGATATAATCCTTGTTGTAGCCGAAATAGTTTTTCTCTTCAAAAAAAGCCTCTGTCACATCATGGTTCTTGTCGCTTGTCATAACAAACAAGTGTATCCAAGCATCTGCCTGCCGTACCACATCCAGCATATTCTCTATAATTCTCTGAAAGATATATACAGGTCTTGTGAGCCCGATATCATACATTCCTTTCGGATTCTCCGACCCCAGCCGGGTGCCCATCCCCCCTGCAAGAAGGACAGCTGCCACTCTTCCTTTCCGAATCTCCTCCAAGCCGATTTCCGTATACTTTTCCTTGCTTTTTTCGATTTCAGGAAGCTGCATGGCAGCCAAAGGGGCTATTGCCCCTTTTTGATTGGTTGTGTTTTCCTTGCAGTATTTTAATATGCTAAAATCCAGTTCTGCTATCTGTCCAAGCAGGGTATTCTTCTTATCTTCCGTCAGTTCATCATAATATTTCAGCACATGCAGCTGTCCGTACTTTTCCAGCTTTTCATACGCTTCCTTATAATCCATTTCCCTTTTTCCTCCAGCAATGATTTTACTTCAATTTAAAATGGGCAATCAGGGAATTCAGACTTTCAGACTGGGCAGAAAGTTCTTCGCTGGTAGCCGATGTTTCTTGTGCAGCCGCCGAGTTGCTTTCCACAACCTGGGAAATCTGGCTTACGCCCTGTTCTATCTGTTTCATCGCCGATGCCTGCTTATCGGATGCACTGCGCACATTGCTGACTGCGGTCAATATGTCGTCCAGCCCCTGCATCACCTTATCCAGATATTCAGCAGTATCCTTTGTAATCACACCCCCGTTGTCCACCTCGGCAATGGATGCCTCGATCAGCTTTCTTGTATCTACTGCAGACTGGGCACTTTGTTCTGCCAGTTTTCTAATCTGATCCGCAACTACAGCAAAGCCTTTTCCGGCTTCTCCTGCCCTTGCTGCTTCAATCGCTGCATTTAAGGAAAGCAAGTTGGTCTGGGATGCAATATCCTCAATATTTTCAATAATATTGCTGATTTCATTGGAAGTCCCTTCAATCCTTTCCATAGCCTGCGTTAAATCATGCATCTTATCCTGGCTGGTCTTTGCTTCCTTTGCAACCGCATTGGCCCTCTCGTTGGCATGGTCCGTTGCCTTTGTATTTTCTTCCACATGTCCTGCCACTTCCGATACTGTGGCCAGAAGTTCTTCCACGGAACCTGCCTGGTCCGTTGCCCCTTCTGCAAGGCTCTGGGCACTCTCCGCCATTTGTGATGCTCCGGCTTCTACTTGCTCGGAAGCTTCATGGATTTCTCCAAGAGTAGCGCTCAGATCGCTATTCAATGTTCTCATGGACAGCAGCAGTTCCTTAAACGCCCCTACATATGCGTCCTCCCCTATCTTGGAATGAACTGCGAAGTTACCGTTTGCCATCTCTGCCAGCAGATAACCTGCATCGCCGATAATTTCATTCATACGCTGCACAATAATCTTTGTGGATTCCGCCAGTACCATCGTTTCATTTTCTGTCCTTATTTCCGGCAAAGGCGTTTCCAAATCCCCTTCTGCCAGCAAACGCAGCCGTTCCGCACATTTATTAATGGGATTGCCCAGTGCTTTTCCCATTTTTATTGCTATTTGTGTAGATGTCAAAATGGAAGAAATTAACAGCACAACAGTAATCAGAATACCGATAAGACATTCCGTCATAAAATCAGTAATAGGGGCATTTACCGCAAGACTCCATCCGTTAAAAACAATTGGAGCAAATGCCATCAATTTTAATTGCCCTCCATATGAATACTGCCCGAATCCCACTTCTCCATTCATCATCCTGCGTTCCAGCTTTGCCAGCTTCTTCAAAGAAGAATCTGTTGCCGAATCTTTTATTGTATTGCTCTTCTGGAGAACAAGGTCATAATCGGTATGGGCTATAGTATTTCCATCACCGTCAATTATATAAGCGCCGCCGTTCTTGCTGACTGTTATTTCCTTTACCAAATCCGTCAGAGTCTTGGCATCCACCTCAACCACCACTGCCCCTACCGGATATGTACTCAGCTTACCGTCTTTCATCAGCGGGGCTGCCATCGTCATAAGCAGTTCACCGTTCTCTTCATTGAATTCCGGGTCGCCGATTACATTTTCGCCTTCCATTATCTTGTTAAAATACTCGTGCCCGGATATGTCCTTTCCGGAGCCCAGCCTGTCCACACCGTTTTCGTCCGTAATCATAATTGATTTCCAGCCATAATGGGTCATATATCCGTCCAGCAGTTCCTGCTTCTGTTCCGGTTCCACATCCGGATTGCTGAGCCTTGCAATACTTCCGATAACTTCTATCCGGTTCATGTCGGTTCTCAGTCTATATTCAATAACTTCGGCCGCTGTCTCCGCTTGTTCCGCCATTGTTTGCTTTAAAGTATTCTGGGTGGAATAATAATTCAAGAAAATAGAAATCACTCCAACTACTGCCAGAGATATTGCTACAACCTTAGTAACCCGCTTCTTAATTTCCGCCTGAATCGTTGTTTTGCACAAACTATTCTGTACAGGTCTTTCCGTACTTTGCGTACCTTTTGCCATCTTCATTTATGTCCCTCACTTTCTCCGCCTATAAAACGCTATACGTATGAAATATTATAGCAAATTATCTCCTTGTT
>DNJW01000414.1:0-5641 GCA_003488965.1 Lachnospiraceae bacterium
TTATGGAATATACAAGTTGCACAATTCGTAATTTAAAAATGACAGTTTCGCAATTGGCTAAATGTAAACAAGGATAAAAGGTTGAAAGAAAAGCGCTTTCAACTATTGATTTTGAGTCCGCTGAGGCGGACATGGGGTATAAGGATGGAAAACGAGATGGAAAAAGAGCTTGAAAAGGGCTTGGCGGAAAAAAAGACGGTCGGTTCAGGGCAGATAAGAGCCTGGATTGTCAATATTTATCTGGTGATTATGCTGGGAATATATCCGCTTTTCCTGGTAAATGGATATATGGACCTGGTATATAAAAAGTGGGCCATGTTCTTATATGTTACGGCAGTGGCTTTGCTGATAAGCCTGATATGGGGGCAGGCAGGCGGAATGTGGAAAAAGGAAAGGGCAAATTGGCTGCCCATGGACTGGTTTGTTCTGGCGTACTTTATCTGCGTTGTCATTTCCTTTGCAGGGGCAGCGGATAAAAGAACATCTTTGTGGGGAATAGAGACCTGGTATACGGGTTTTGTGGCACAGGTACTGTTTGTGGGAATTTATTTTATGGTTTCACTGGGCTATAAAAAAATGCCTTATTTGGGCGGAATAGGGGCGGCGGCAGGCGTAATTACAGGAATTATGATTATATTGCAGCGTTTTGGCATAGATGTCCTGCATCTTTACAGGGGATTCGGCGATGATGTAAAGGAAAATTTTGTGGCCGCTTTAGGACAGGTTACATGGACTTCCAGCTATCTCAGCATATTGCTGGCAGCAGGATTGGGAATTTATTTTTGTACTGCGGAAAGAAAAAGGCGGGGCTGGCTGGGAATCTGTATAGGCGTTGGTTTTGCGGCGGAAATGGTGCTGAACTGTGACAGCGGGATAATTACCTTAATTGCAGCAGTTATGATTATGATATGGCTGGCAGTGGGTAACCGGGAAAGAATCATGCGTATTCTTGAGATTATGCTGATTGCTTTGGCTGCTGCCGCTGCGGTTGGAATAGGCGAGAGAGCATTCGGCGGACGGATGGTGGCGATTGACGATATTTATCTGAAGGTGGCACAGAACGTATTTATATATCCGGCTATGGCGGTGCTGGCATTGTTTTACTGGCTGATAAAAAGGGAGAAAATACATATCATAGGAAACAGAAAATGGACGTTTGCTATCCGGGGAATTTTTCTGGGAATTGTCTGCCTTGGAATAGCGGCGGTGGCGGTGCTGTTTGTGGTGCATGGAAAGGGATATTTCAGCGGTTCTCCTACGGAGAATTACTTCCGGTTTACGGTATGGTGGGGGAACAGCAGAGGCTTTATATGGCGTGTTGGTGCAGCCGTGTTCGGAGATTTCGGGATATGGAGAAAACTGTTCGGGTGCGGGCCGGACGGGTTCACTCCTTACGCTTATCAGCTGATGGGGGATGCGATTAATGAGTTCTGGCATAACCAGCTGGTACCGAATGTACATAACGAATGGTTTAATGCGGTGATTAATTATGGGCTGATAGGAGGACTGGCTTATTTAGGGATTTTTGTCTCTTCTGCTTATGCATGTATGAAGTCGGCACTGGCTGAAAAAGAGGGAAAAAGGATAGGAGACGCTGCAGTATTCGGAGCCGGGCTGGCAGCAGCGGGATATATTGCCCATAACGTGCTGTGCTATCAGCAGATTATCGGTACACCTCTGATTTTCGTGCTCATAGGGATTGGGGCGGCAAAGATGCGGCAGGAAAGATGTGATAGGGAAGGCTAAAATATTAGAACTGCAATACAGAGGAGGAATGTTATGGAACGGAAAGCAAAAATCGGGCTGTTTTTTTGGCAGTGGGACTGATATTTCTGATAGTAAAGATAAAAAAGAAGCTGCTTTGCAACCGGCTGCTTTGCTCTGGAAATTATATTATGGCGGAAATATCGGAGGTGAATGTCAATTATAATGTTACGGTAAACGGAAGGAGTCCATATGTGGTAGAATGCCGTTACCAGGATATGGGAGGAAATGTCCATATATTTACAAGCCGATGCTTGTATTTCAATCCCGAACCGCTTCTGCAGAGCCCAATGGTAAAGGTTTATGTAGAAGGAGATAATTATAAACATTATTATGTGGATATTGATGAGATTTTGCCGAAGGTAATCAGGCATTAAATAAATATGAAGAAATTGAATATAATATTGTAAAGCAAATATATAACAAATGCTTTACATGAGAGGAGGCGGGTGATAAAATTAAATTGCAGAAAGGAAGTGATGATTATGGCACAAGCAATGATTAATTTCCGTATGGATGAAGAATTAAAGAAGAATATGGAAAAAACTTGCAAAGATTTGGGGTTAAGCATGACGACGGCATTTACCATATTTGCAAAAAAAATGACAAGAGAAAAAAGAATACCGTTTGATGTGTCTGTAGATTCCTTTTACTCTGAAAGTAATATGACATATTTGAAGAAGGTAATAGAGGATATTGAATCAGGGAAGGCGGTTCTTGTTGAGCATGAACTGATTGAGGATTAATACGTGAAAATACTTTGGGAGGAGCGCGCTTGGGAAGAATATCTTGAGTGGCAGATACAAGACAAGAAGATATTAAAGAGAATTAACGCACTCATTAAAGAGATACAAAGAGATTGTTATGAGGGTATTGGAAAACCAGAACCGCTGAGAAACAATTTGAGCGGCTGGTGGAGCAGGCGGATTGATGAGGTTAACCGCATCGTTTACAGAGAAAAAGATGGAGCTATCATTATAGCATCATGTAAAGGGCATTATGATGATTAATAGCTTTTGAGAAAAATTTTAGAAGGATATTTGATAGCGAAAATTTGTAAAGTTGACCGCTGGGCCAACTTTTTTATAGAGTCTTTTCCGTTTCTTCTTTATTTTTAAAATAAGCCGTCTTAATCACCTCTTGTACATGACCGCCGACGAATTTCCGTTCTTCTTTCGGCAGATCCTTTATATAGATAGGCGGACAGTATTCAAGGATAACATGTGCCTTTTTTATTTTAGGAAGATGGTCTTCAAAAATAGCCGCCGAATTGTAGATACTCATAGGCACGATAGGGCAGCCGGATTTTTCCGCAATCTTAAAACTTCCTTCGCGGAAAGGAAGAAAAGTATCGTTTACTTTATTTCTTGTTCCTTCCGGGAAAATACAAATAGAAATACCGGACTTTACTTTTTCAATTCCTTCCAAAATCGTTTTCAGACCTTGTTTGATGTCCTGGCGGTCAAGGAAGAGGCAATGGAGATTTTTCATCCAGTTCACCAAAAGGGGATAACGGAGCATTTCCTTTTTGGCAATGTAGCCTGTAGGACGGGGGACACGGATATAAGTGAGCAGGATATCAAAATAGCTTCTATGGTTTCCTACATACAATACGGCAGTGTCCTTGGGCACATTTTCTTCCCCGATGACCGTGACTGACACGCCGGTAATGTCAAGACATCTGCGGAATGCCCAGTTGACAATGGCAAGGGAACTTCTGTTTTTTAAGTCCATATTGAATTTTCCGATAATCCATTCCGCAATAAGAAGCGGGATGCTAAGTACAAGAAATAAAACGACAAAAGAGGCAAGACAAATGAAACGTAACATAGTTTTATCCTTCCTGATATTTTTTAAGTATTTTTTTATTATAACGAAGACGGAGGAGTAAAGCAAGACTTCTGGAAAACAAATAAAATAAGGAATAGTTTTTTCCTGCAGCCAATAAAATAGAAATAAACGATGAAGGAATCAAAGGAATGAAAAAGCAGCATATTATTTTTTTCCTTATTGCTTTTGTTATGCTCTGTCTATGCGGATGTACGGTAAAAACAGAAAACGGGAACGAAAAAATCAGGGACATAGAATTTACAGTACTGGGAGAGGATAATATACCTGAGGAATTAAAACAGATTGTGGAAGAGAAAAAAGAAAAAGGATTTAAAATGACCTATCAGGACAATGATTTTCTCTATATATGTGTAGGCTATGGCAGGCAGGAAACAGGCGGTTATAGCATTACCGTGAATGATTTGTATCTGACGGGAAATTCGATTGTTGTAGATACAAACCTGATAGGGCCGGAACCGGAAAAGCGGGAACTGTATAATGCCCAGGAAAAGGACAGTGCATCCTATCCGTATGTCATATTAAAGATAGAATATATGGATAAATCCGTAGTCTTTGATTAAATCGGAAGGCCGGTTGACTGCCATACAGGGTATAAGATATACTATAGAAAACAGCCCATATTATTATCGGAAAGCTGTTTTCTATAGTATATTTGCCATTATGGAAAGGGATGTGAAAAGCGAATGGTTCTGTTAATCAAGGGAGGCTGTATTGTAAATCCGGTAAAAGGCAGTGAAGAGACAGGAGATATTCTTGTGGAGGATGGGAAAATAGTAAAGATAGGACAAGACATCCCTCTTCCTGAAAGGACAGACGGAAGCAGCGGGGAAGCTGTCACGGTAAAAGTTATCAATGCAAAGGGAAAAACTGTGGCACCGGGGCTGGTGGATGTGCATGTGCATTTCAGAGATCCGGGATTTACTTATAAAGAGGATATTATGAGCGGGGCGGCGGCAGCGGCAAAAGGAGGCTTTACCACAGTGGTTCTGATGGCCAATACAAAGCCGCCGGTGGACAATGAGGAAACCCTGCGCTATGTGCTGGAAAAAGGGGCACAGACCGGAATTCATGTGGAAACCTGTGCCAATATAACTGTTGGAATGAAGGGAAAGGAACTGACCGATATGGACGGGCTGGCAAAAGCCGGTGCTGTGGGTTTTACCGATGACGGAATGCCTCTGCTGGATGAGGAACTGGTGAAAAGGGCGTACGAGACAGCGGCTAAGGTTGGGAAACCCTTAAGCTTTCATGAGGAAAACCCGGAATTTATCCGAAACAACGGAATAAATGCAGGAAGGGCATCCGCTCATTTTGGAATAGGCGGTTCGGACAGGCAGGCGGAAATTCAGATGGTGAAAAGGGATTTGGCACTGGCAGAAGGCACCGGGGCAGAGATATCCATTCAGCATATCAGTACGAAGGAAGCGGTGGAGCTGGTGAGGGAGGCAAAGAAAAGAAATCCCCATATCCATGCGGAAGCTGCTCCGCATCATTTTACGCTGACGGAAGAAGCGGCGATAAAATACGGTACCTTGGCAAAAATGAATCCGCCTCTTAGGGAGGAGACGGACAGAAAGGCTATTATTAAAGGGCTGCAGGACGGTACCATCGATATGATTGCTACCGACCATGCACCTCATAGCAAGGAGGAGAAGGAAAAAGCTATTACGGAAGCACCCAGCGGCATTATCGGACTTGAAACTGCTTTGTCTTTGGGAATACGGGAACTGGTGGAGAAGGGATATCTGACGATGGCGGAACTGATTGGCCGCATGTCGTGGCAGCCTGCCCGGTTTTACCGTTTGGATGCCGGTTATCTGGCAGAGGGCGGACCGGCAGACATGGTGATTTTTGACAGCAAGGAACTGTGGAAAGCGGAAAAATTTGTGTCGAAGTCTTCCAATTCTCCGTTTACAGGGGAATGGCTTCCGGGGACAATCTATTATACGATATGCAATGGCAGGGTAGTTTACGAGAAAGGACAGGAAGATTGAAAATTAAAATTTTCAATCCAAAGAGTTTGTGT
>DNJW01000414.1:5916-16114 GCA_003488965.1 Lachnospiraceae bacterium
AGATTTGTGTCTGCGCGTTGTTTGCCACAAACTTGTAATCTATGAATGGATTTGCGCAATAAAGCAACGCAGAAATGGAGAAAAAATGGAGAAGAGGAAAGTGACGGCGCGGGTGATATCTCAGGAAGAGATTGCCGGCGGAATTTATGATATGTGGATGGAGACGGATTTGGCAGAAACAGGAAGGGCGGGGCAGTTTATCTGTATTTATCCCCATGATAAAAGTACATTACTGCCGCGGCCGATTAGTATCTGTGAAGCAGATAAGGAAAAAGGCAGACTGCGGATTGTTTACCGTGTGGCGGGAAAGGGAACGGAGGAGTTTTCCAGTTATAAAGAGGGAGACAGTATAGAGATAATGGGAAACTTAGGGAACGGTTTCCCTTTGGCAGCGGCAGAAGGAAAACGGGTCTGGCTGATGGGAGGCGGCATCGGTATTCCGCCGATGGTGCAATTGGCCAAGGATTTAAAAGCAGAAGGAAAAGCGGCGGCAGTGACGGTGATTGCCGGATATAGGGACGGACAGCTTTTTCTCAAGGAAGATATGGAGAGATATGCCAGTGTTTATACGGCGACGGAAGACGGAAGCGCCGGTATCAAGGGGAATGTGATGGATGCTGCCGCGGCGGAAAAACTGCAGGCGGAGGTGATAATGGCATGCGGCCCCATGCCTATGCTCCGTGCGATTAAGCGTTATGCCATGGAAAATAACAAGGAAGCCTATATTTCCCTGGAGGAAAGGATGGCATGTGGCGTAGGTGCCTGCCTGGGCTGTGTATGCAGGACGAAGAAAATGGATACCCATTCTCATGTGAAAAATGCAAGAATATGCACAGACGGACCGGTATTTCCGGCAGCGGATGTAGATATCTGACAGCTGCAGGTCTGCGGGAAGGGAAAAGAAACTGGAATAGGCGGAAAGAAGGAGAACATGAATACAAAGGTAGAAATAGCTGGTGTGGAATTAAAAAATCCGGTGATGACGGCATCGGGAACATTTGGGTCGGGAATGGAATATTCGGAATTTGTGGATTTGAATAAGCTGGGGGCGGTGGTAACAAAGGGAGTGGCCAACGTGCCTTGGGAAGGAAATCCCACGCCCAGAATTGCAGAGGTATACGGCGGGATGCTGAATGCCATAGGCCTGCAGAATCCGGGAATTGATGTGTTTGTGGAGAGGGATATCCCGTTTCTTAAGCAATTCGATACAAAAATCATTGTTAATGTTTGCGGGAAAACGGTGGAAGATTATCTGGAAACCGTGGAAAGACTGGGTGATACCGCGGCGGATATGCTGGAAATTAATGTATCCTGTCCGAATGTGAAGGAAGGGGCAATCGCATTCGGGCAGAGGGCCGATTGTTTATATGATATAACGCAAGCGGTGAAAAAAAAGGCAAAGCAGCCGATTATTATGAAGCTGAGCCCTAATGTAACGGATATAACGGAAATGGCAAAGGCTGCGGAAGCGGCGGGGGCGGATGCGCTTTCCATGATTAATACTATTACGGGGATGAAAATTGATATCCATAGGAAAAAATTTGTGCTGGCAAATAAAACCGGCGGATTGTCGGGTCCCGCCATAAAGCCGGTGGCAGTGCGTATGGTATATCAGGCATCCAGGGCGGTGAAGATTCCTATAATCGGTATGGGGGGGATTGCCAGTGCGGAAGATGCCATTGAATTTTTGATGGCGGGAGCCCGTGCAGTTGCAGTGGGCGCCATGAACTTTGTGAATCCTTATATTACGGAAGAAATTGTAGAAGGAATCGGGAAATATATGCAGCAGTACGCAATTGAAGATATCCGCAATATCATTGGCTGCGTAGAAGATTTTTAAAATAAATGGAATAATACCTCGGCGGCAGAAATAGAATTACTATAAGTACAGACTGGTAATTCATCTACACGGAGGTATTTTTTGTGGAATTAGTGAGAAAAAATATACATATGGACCGGATAAAGGGCCAGGCATCCACACAGATTACATTGGAAGACGATATCAATATTCTGGATTCCAAGCCGGATGCGAGCAAATTAATTTATGATAGAGGAAGCGTTGCCTTAGAAGAGGTTAAGGTAACGGAAGACCATGTAACGGTAAGAGGAAAGCTGCAGTTTCAGGTAATGTATCTGACAGAGGGAGAGAAGCCGGTTCCGGCCTGCATGGAGGGAAGTATTCCTTTCGACGAGCAGATTTATGTGGAAGGTGTCCAGAGCGGGGACAGCGCCAGTGTGAAATGGAATCTGGAGGATTTGACGGTAGGGCTCATTAACTCCCGGAAGCTTAGCATTCAGGCTCTGATTGCTTTAAAGGTATGTTCCGAAATGCTGTATGATGAAGAAACCGCGGTGGATTTATACCATGAAGAACCGGTGGAGTACCGTAAGAAGCCGCTGCGCATTGCACAGATGGTGGTGAAAAAGAGGGATATTTTCCGTATTAAAGAGGAATTGGAGCTGCCGCAGAATTTCCCCAATATTACCCGGATTGTCTGGCAGGGAGTTGAACTGGAAAATGTAGAGTTCAGGGCATTGGAAGGAAAAATATCGGTACAAGGAGATTTGAATGCCTTTTTCCTATATGAAGGAGAGGGGGAGGAACAGCAGGTCAAATGCTATGAGACAACGGTGCCTTTTAGCGGAACGGTAGACTGTGCCGGATGCGATGAAGGAATGGCGGCGGATATTGATTATGTGCTGGGTTCTAAGGATGTAGAGGCGCGTTCTGATTTTGACGGGGAGCAGAGGGTTTTTGCGATAGAGCTTGTGATGGATTTGGATATCAGTTTATACGAGGAAGAGCGTCTTGATATTCTTTCGGGAGTGTACGGCGTGGTAAAAGAAGTAGAGGCTGTAAGCAAACCGGCTCAATTCAAGGGGCTGCTGGCCAGAACTTCGGGAAAAACGAAGATAGCGGACCGGCTGAAGCTGGCGGGGACGGATGCGCCTATGGTACAGGTGCTGCACAGCGAGGCACAGGTTCAGGCGGAAGACGGAGAAATCGTAGAGAATGGTATTCATATAAAGGGAACAGTGAACATACAGACGTTATATTTGAGCAGCGATGAAAAAATGCCTTACAGTTCCGTGAAAGGCAGTATACCTTTCAGCTATGTGCTGGATGTGCCGGATATCGGCAGCGGATGTACATTTAAGATACAGACCGGGCTGGAACAGCTGGCCATAGCTATGCTGGACGGCGGTGAACTGGATGTTAAAGCCGTAATCGTATGCCGTGCTATTGTTTTTGAGCATAAGTCGGAGAATATCGTGACGGATATTGTGGTTTCGGATTTGGATATGAATAAGCTGAGCGGTTTGCCGGGCATTGTAATTTATATTGCAAAGGAGGGGGACAGTTTATGGGATGTGGGGAAACGTTATTATGTTCCTATTTCCCAGATTAAGGAAACTAATGATATGACGACGGAGGAGATTAGGCCGGGAGATAAGCTTCTGATTGTTAAGGGCATATCGGATTAAGGAAAATCAAGTAGGGAAGATTTTCCCCTACTCGCCGTGCGGGGCGCACGTTGCGGAAGCAACAAATTCCTCTGTGCGCCCCTGCGCATAAAAAGACCAGAAAACCGCCGGTTTTCTGGTCTTTGCAGACGTTATCCGCAAACTTTTAATCCTCTACTCCTGTAAGCTTATCGAATTTGTCCATAACTGCCTGATATGTCCTCTGGCTGATATCGGGTAATTTGCTTCCCCAGGTGCTTGTAGCCTGTTTGAAGCCTTTTTCAAATGCAGCTCTCATTTCTTCCAGTTTCTTCGGGTCATCTCCTGCCAGTGCAGTAGCAAAGTCAACGATACGGTCGGAAGTCTGCTCTACGCCCCAGTATCCGTCATCAGCGATATCTTTCTGTGCCTGAGCCCTTGTTGCAGGGTCAACAGTATAATCACCGCCAGCGAGGAAACTCCAGATACTGTCTGCTTTTCCGAGAGTCTTTCCCTGGCTGGAAATCATCTGTTCTACTAAACTTCTTAACTGAGAAACTCTGGCATCGGAGTCTGCTTTCATCTTTGCAACTAAAGCAGCATTGGGCTTTTTCGATGTTTGCGAAGCAGCAGTCTGCGTTGCAGAAGAAGGTTCATATACTACGCCGCTAGTATTTTTTTCTTCTTTGGTGTTTTCCGTTTTTTCAGCAGCCTTTGCTGAAGTACTGTAGTTGCCGTATAAATCGGCAACGCTTGTTGTGCTTGTAATTCCATTTACGCTCATTTCAAACCCTCCTTGGATAGTATGTAGATATTTTGATACGCCGATTAAGGAAAATAACCCTAATCTTATAGTCTATATCGGCATTTGTTTAATGTTTGTTAATAGTATTATATGAAAAATCGCTTTTCCGTGACAAGGAATACTGTATCTTACGGTTTTATTTTGCATATTACGTCTGCTGTGTGTAACTGTTCAGCCCGGCATGTTCCTCCTGCCCGCTTCCGTGTCCGGAGGAACATGCCGGGCTGAACGGTTTCTGCCACATAGAAAGGAATTGCTGGCAGACTTGACGAACCGGCAGCGTTTTGTATATAATAAAATACAATTTATGTATACAAAATACAGGCGGGGTGTCATATGGTTTCGGATAAGAAGAATATGGTGATAAGAAAGGCCTATGCCAAAATAAATTTAGGGCTGGATGTGGTGAGAAAAAGAAGCGACGGCTATCATGAGGTAAGGATGATTATGCAGACGGTGGACTTGCATGATGTGCTGGCTTTTACGAGGGATAAAGCGCCGGGGATTTGGGTGGTAACGGATAAAAAGGAGCTTCCCGGAGATAAAAGCAATCTGGTTTATAAAGCGGCGGAACTGCTGGTAGAACAATATTCTATTGAGGAAGGAATACGGATAGAACTGCAGAAAAATATTCCGATGGCAGCAGGAATGGCAGGCGGAAGCACCGATGCGGCAGCTGTATTTCACGGAATGAACGAGCTGTTCGGCTTGGGAATGACGGAAAAAGAAATGTGCAGTTTAGGGGTAAAGATAGGTGCGGATGTTCCTTACTGTATACAAGGAGGGACGGCATTGTCGGAGGGAATCGGCGAGATACTGACCAAATTGAAGGATGCCCCTCCCTGCGTTGTGCTGATAGCCAAGCCGGATATTGACGTATCCACAAAATATGTTTATGAGAATCTGCATGCCGATACATTGGTTTGCCATCCTGATATTGACGGGATGCGGGATGCCATTGAGGCAGGAGATCTGGCGGGGATGGCCAGCCGGATGGAAAATGTGCTGGAGACGGTGACGGTAAAAAAATATCCGGTCATTGAGGAAATAAAAGAATTTATGAAAAAAAGGGGGGCATTAAATGCGTTGATGAGCGGCAGCGGTCCTACGGTATTCGGTATTTTTGAAGATAGGAAAAAGGCAAAGGAAGCATATGAAGGCATAAAAGAAATAAATTTGGCAAAGCAGATATTTATTTCAGGATGGGCGGGCAATACCGTTTCGTAAAAGAAAGAAGAGGCGGGCATATGGCAAAAGATAATTTACAGATGGAGGCGGATGATTTTTTACCGTTAAGGGATGTGGTGTTTAAAACACTGCGGAAGGCAATATTGACCGGGGAATTAAAACCGGGAGAACGGCTGATGGAAATTCATCTTGCAAACCGGCTGGGTGTCAGCAGGACCCCTATCAGGGAAGCCATAAGGAAATTGGAACTGGAAGGGCTGGTAGTCATGATTCCCAGACGGGGTGCGGAGGTGGCGCAGATAACGGAGAAAAGCCTGAAGGATGTGCTGGAGGTACGCAGGGCCTTGGATGCTTTATGCGCGGAACTTGCCTGCGACAGGATTTCCGAGGAAGAAATGAATCAGTTAAGGAAGGCCTGCGGCGAATTTGAAAAGGCGGTACAGACAAAGAATGCGACAGTAATTGCGAAAGCGGATGTGGCATTGCATGATATTATCGTGGCGGCTACCGGCAATCAGAGGCTGGTGCAGCTGGTCAATAATCTGGCGGAGCAGATGTACCGGTACCGGTTTGAATATATAAAAGACGAAAGTCAGCATGAAAGACTGATAGAAGAGCATAGGATGATATATGAAAGCATACGGATAAAAGACAAAGCGGCAGCGGCGGCCGCCGCCAGAGTTCATATAGATAATCAGGAAAAATCGGTAATACAGCAAATCCGTCTGGATAATAATGTATAAATTCTAAAAATAAGGACAGACTTTCTTTAACGGAACGGCAGAGGAAGCGGTAAACTTCTGTTATTCCTGAAAATGGAAAGATAGGGGAAGTCTGATGAAAAAAATATGGGAAACCGTGATTATACTATTTTCAGTGATGGGTTTTTGGGGTATGATATATCCTGATTTATGTTTTACGGAAGATATCTGTGCAATTGTGCAGGAGTCTGAAGAAAATATCGGGGACGGTGAGAAAAAGCAGAAGAAGACAGTATCAGAAGACAGTATAAATGCCGGGGAGGATAAGGATATATTCACCCGGCTGTGCGAGGCGGAACCGAGGCAGATACAGTATAAAAGCAGATTATTTGAAATGTTAAAACCGGAAAGCAGAGGAAGCAGCGATGGAGGCAGTAAAGAATAAGGAAGAATGGGCAGCCGCCCCGATAGGGGTATTTGACTCCGGCGTAGGCGGCCTGACAGTAGCAAGGGAAATCATGCGGCAGATTCCTAACGAAAGGATTATCTATTTCGGCGATACTGCCAGAGTACCTTACGGGAGCAAATCAAAAGAAACGATAACAAGATATTCAAGGCAGATTGTCCGTTTTCTTCAAGAACAGAAGGTAAAAGCAATTGTGGCTGCCTGCAATACGGCAAGCGCATATGCCTTGGACGAAATAGAGAAAGAACTGGATATACCCATAATCGGAGTGGTGAAGCCCGGAGCGAAAGTGGCGGCTGAGACAACCAGAAACGGCAGAATCGGAGTTATCGGTACCGAAGGAACGATAGGAAGCCATATATACTCTACATATATTAACGAAATCAATAAGGATATACAAGTCGTGGAAAAAGCCTGCCCATTGTTTGTGCCGCTGGTGGAAGAAGGGCTGTGGCAGGATCCGGTGACGGATGAAATTGCAGCAAGGTATTTAAGCGTACTGACAGACAGCGGTATCGATACTCTGATACTGGGGTGTACCCATTATCCGCTGATACGGTCTACGGTACAAAAGACGGTAGGAGGGGAAGTGGCACTGGTAAATCCGGCCTATGAAACAGCCAGGGAATTAAAGGGACTGCTGGAAAAGGAAAATATGCTGAACAATGAAAAGCAGGGACTGGGAACAGAACGCTACCGCTTTTATGTAAGCGATATGGCCGACAAGTTCCGCACATTTGCTAATTCTATCCTGAAATACGGAATATTGTCAGCAAAAACAATCAATATAGAAAATTATTAGCAGATATGAAACCGTCCGACAAGCGGAAGATAGCGGCAGAGAATGACAGAAGAAAGGTATGTGGATTATGACAAAAGAGGTATTGTTATCCTTGCGGGGACTGCAGTTTGATACGGTATCGGCAGACGGGGATAAAATAGAAACAATTACTCCGGCACAGTATTATAAACGCAACGGCAGCCATTATGTAATTTTTGATGAAGCCATGGAAGGGTTTCAGGAGAGCACAAAAAATATCATTAAATTTAAAGAGAAAAGTCTGGATTTGACAAAAAACGGGCTGGTTAACGTGCATATGATTTTTGAAGAGAATAAAAAGAATATGGCGAATTATGCCACCCCTTACGGCAATATACTAATCGGTATAGATGCCAGAAGCGTAAAAATGACAGAAGAGGAAGAACGCATAAAGGTCGATGTGGATTATGCATTGGAAATCAATTATGAGCATTTTGCGGACTGTAAAATCAAGATGGATATCCGCGCCAGAAACGGAGAGGTGTTTCCGCTGCAATAAAAGGTCTTAAAAGAAGAGATTGCAGAGATTTCCAGTAGAATCTCCGCAATCTCTTCTTTGCATTTTAAGAAAACAAAATTTTATTTAATAGGTTTTGCCCCGGCTTTTTCCTGGGCTTTTTCAATGGCTTGTTTAAAGCGGCTTTTCTTTTTTGGCGGCGGTACAATGGGTTTGCCGTGAAGGCCTTTTACATCTGTAATATAAATGCCGCTTACAGTCGCTTTTACCTCTTTCTTCACAGGAACCATATCAAAGATTTTTTCGTCGCAGACAAGGGTCATAATCTGAGGGCCTACTTTGGCTTTTACGACGGGGAGCTTGGAACCGCGCAGCAGTTTCGGCGTCTGGGCAACGACTGCGGGGGGAAGCCCGGCATCTTTGATTTTCATCCGTTTCTTGTCAATGATAAGCATCGAAATACGCTGTTTCATCGCTTCTATCTGTTCCTGCTGCTGTGCCTGCTTTTTCTGGGCTTTTTTGCCCAAGAAATACAGCACAGCAACGCCAATGATTAAAATCGCTAATATGACTAATAATATAATAGTTCCTGTACTCACAATGTACCTCCCGTTTTCTGTTGGCTAAAGTTTATTGTAGCATTCTTTTGATAAATAGACAAGGGATTTCATTGAAGAAAAGGAGGGAATATTATATAATGGGTACGGACAACAAGCAATAAGGATGCGGCTATGGTTTGGGAAAATATGACGATAGGCCTGGAATTCGTATTCGGCCACTTGATTTTTATTAATTTTATATTGGCGGTCATTATTATTTTTTTTCAGAGAAAAAATCCCCAGTCTGTCTGGACATGGCTGCTGCTTCTGTATTTTATCCCCATACTTGGTTTTGTTTTTTATTTATTTCTGGGAACGGACATGCATAAGCAGAAAATGTTCCGTACGAAAGAGATAGAGGACCATCTGAATAAGGCTATCCGGAGACAGGAGTATAGCCTGCGGAGCAGGGAACTGGAAAGAGAGGCGCCTTCCATTGCGGGCTATGCGGATTTGGTAATGTATAATCTGGATGTGGCCGGAGCGGTATTGACAGACGATAATGATATTGGGATTTTTACCGATGGCAATGAAAAGTTTGACGCATTGCTTGAGGACATGCGGCAGGCGGAAAAGTATATTCATATTCAGTATTACATTATCAAAAACGATGTGCTGTTCGGCAGAATAAAAGAGGTGCTTTTTCAAAAAGCTGCGGAAGGGGTGGAAGTCCGTATACTGTATGACGGTATGGGCTGCCGTTCCGTGAGGAAGGAGTGCTGGAAAACGCTGAATAGCAAGGGGGTGAAAACGTCGGAATTTTTTCCGGCGGCACTGAGACGGCTTCATCTGAGAATCAATTACAGAAATCACCGGAAGATCGTGGTTATTGACGGAAAAACAGGTTATGTAGGCGGTTTTAATATCGGAAAAGAATACATCGGGATGGATGAAAAATTCGGGCATTGGAGAGATACCCATCTTCGGATTATGGGTTCGGCGGTGGCTTCCCTAGAACTGCGTTTTGCTTTGGACTGGAATTATGCTTCCAAAGAAAATCTTTTTATGACTGACAAATATGCTGTCCGGGAGCCCTTCGTATCCGGACAGCGATGTGATGTGCAGATTGTGTCAAGCGGGCCGGATTCCCGGCATTGCACTATCAGGGATAATTATTTAAGGCTGATTGGCAAAGCGGAAAAAAGCATTTATATCCAGACCCCCTACTTTATCCCGGATGAGGCAATTCTGGCAGCGCTGATGATTGCCGTCCGTTCGGGGATCGAGGTGAATGTAATGATTCCCTGCAAACCGGACCACCCGTTTGTATATTGGGCTACTTATTCTTATATCGGGGATTTGGTCATGGAAGGGGCAAAATGCTATACTTACGAAGAAGGGTTTCTTCATGCGAAGGGAATGGTGGTAGATGACAAGGTACTCTGTTACGGTACGGCCAATATGGATATCCGCAGTTTCGCTTTAAATTTTGAAGTAAATGCGGTAATATATAATGAAGAAAAGGCTTTGGAAATGCGGCAGATATTTGATGAGGATTTGAAGCATTCCAGACAGATTACAAAAAATATTTATGTGGGGCGTTCCCTGTTGATTAAATTCAAGGAGCAAGTGTGCCGTCTTTTGTCGCCTTTGCTTTGATAAGATTCGTGTATCAAAAGCCCTATATTGAATTTGTTGATGGCAGATTGCACAAAAGAATTTGAACAAATTCCATTGCCCGGAACATTCCGATGAGCCTCTTAATACGAAAATCGTGT
>DNJW01000414.1:16396-20697 GCA_003488965.1 Lachnospiraceae bacterium
GTGTTCAGCAGAGGCTTCCACGATTTTTGAGTCTCATCTCCATCGTGCAAGAGTCATTTGTTCAAACTTCTTTTGTACAATCTGCCAAGCAAAATTTTTGAATAGGGCTTTTGACACCCGAATTTATGATAAGCAATAATATTAATAAGTTATAAAAAAGGGGAAAGGGGTTTTAAGTGAGGCGGATTTGTGGTATAAATGGAAAGAGAAATCTTGCGATGCTTTTTGGAAGGCATCGTAAGACTGATAAGTTATAGAAAGGCATGGGTATTGGAATGAAGAAAAAAGCGGGAGGAATCAAAGCGGCAGTTTTTGCGGCAGCGGCGCTGGTGCTTATGGGCTGCGGGCAGGATGATACCGAAAAAGTATATTTGGATGAAATCAAGGCCGGGGACTATGTCAGGCTGGGGGAATATAAGGGGCTGGAAGTAGTGCAGGCTCCGCCGGAAGTAACGGAGGAAAACAGGGATTCCTATATGAATTATCTTTTATCGCTGAATCCTGCTGACGGGGCGAAGGAAGGAGATACAGTAAATATAGATTATGTGGGTACTTTGGACGGGGTGGCCTTTGAGGGCGGAACGGCGGCAGGACAGAATCTGACGCTTGGTTCGGGAAGGTTTATCGACGGATTTGAGGAAGGGCTGATTGGTGCAAAGGCGGGGGATGTTGTGGAATTGAATCTGACGTTTCCAGAGGACTATGATGCGGCGGAAATGGCAGGAAAGTCAGTGGTATTTACAGTGACGGTGAATACGATTATGGCGGCGGAACCCCAGGAACTGAATGATACGTTTGTCGAGAGTCTGGACAACGGCTGTAGCACGGTGGAGGAGTTTCAGCAGTATGTGTATGATATGCTGATGGAGGACGCGACGGCATCCTATGAAGATGCCATTGAAAATTCACTGGTCAGCAAATTGATGGAAAGCTGCGAATTTACAAAAGAGCCGCCTCAGGGGATGGTAGACAGTTATGTGGAGATATTGACGGATAATCTGACGGCGGAAGCGGAGAGCTACGGAATCACACTGGAGCAGCTGATGAGCCTTGGATACGGGATGGATGCAGAGACTTACCGCAGCGAAATTCAGGAGCAGGCGAAGCGTTATGCCCGTCAGTCTATTATGCTGCAGGCTATTGCAGATAAGGAAAATCTGAATGTATCGGAGGAAGAACTGCAGGCAGAGATGGAAGAAATAGCGGCAGCCAGCAGTCTGTATGCATCCGTGGAGGAACTGGAAGAGGTATTGGATGGCAGAAGATATAAGGAATCGATGATGGCGCAGAAGGTAATGGATATGCTTAGGGAAAATGCGGTAGTAAGTGCCGAATCTTAAAAATAAAAAGTAAGGAGCTGAAGGAATGGATTTAACAGACATCCGGGATTTGTACCGTGACCGGGAAAAATATATTGGTACAGAAGTAACAGTGGGAGGGTGGATTAGGAGCATCCGTGATTCTAAAACATTTGGGTTTATCGTAGTAAATGACGGTACTTTTTTTGAACCGCTTCAAATTGTATACAGTGATAAGCTGGATAATTTTGATAAAATCAGCAAACTGAACGTAGGCTCGGCAGTGATTGCCAGAGGAACTTTGGTTGCTACGCCGCAGGCAAAGCAGCCGTTTGAAATCCAGGCAGAGGAAGTATATGTAGAAGGAGCTTCCACGGCAGACTATCCGCTGCAGAAAAAACGCCATAGCTTTGAGTATTTAAGGACGATTTCCCATCTTCGTCCCAGAACCAATACATTTCAGGCAGTGTTCCGCGTCCGTTCGTTAATTGCCTATGCTATTCATACTTTTTTCATGGAAAGAGGATTCGTCTATGTGCATACGCCGCTGATTACGGGCAGTGACTGCGAGGGCGCAGGGGAGATGTTCCAGGTAACTACTATGGATTTGGAAAATGTGCCGAGAAACGAGGACGGCAGTATAGATTACAGCCAGGATTTTTTCGGCAAGCCCACGAATTTGACAGTGAGCGGGCAGCTGAATGTAGAGACATATGCATTTGCCTTTAAAAATGTATACACTTTCGGGCCTACATTCCGGGCAGAAAATTCGAATACGACCAGGCATGCGGCGGAATTTTGGATGATTGAGCCGGAAATGGCTTTTGCGGATTTGAAGGATGATATGGTTCTGGCGGAGGCTATGTTAAAATATATAATCCGGTATGTGCTTGATAACGCTAAGGAAGAAATGAATTTCTTTAACCAGTTTGTGGATAAAGGGCTGATAGAGCGTCTGCAGCATGTGCTGAATTCGGATTTCGGTCATGTGACCTATACGGAAGCCATTGAAATACTGGAAAAGCATAATGAAGAGTTTGAGTACAAGGTGTTCTGGGGCTGCGATTTGCAGACGGAACATGAACGTTTCCTGACGGAGAAGGAATTTAAACGTCCGGTATTCGTAACGGATTATCCAAAGGAAATTAAAGCATTTTATATGAAGCTGAACGAAGACGGAAAAACGGTTGCAGCCATGGACTGTCTCGTTCCGGGAATCGGAGAAATCATCGGGGGAAGCCAGAGGGAGGACAAGCTGGATGTTCTCAAGACCCGTATGGATGAACTTGGTCTTAAGAAGGAGGACTATGGTTTTTATCTGGATTTGAGAAAATATGGTTCTGTACGCCACGCCGGATTCGGCCTGGGGTTTGAAAGATGTGTAATGTATATGACCGGAATGGGAAATATAAGGGATGTAATCCCGTTCCCAAGAACGGTAAAGAATTGTGAATTGTAGTTTGACGGCAAAAGTCAGGACAGAGGTTTCATATGAGAAAAAAAGCGGCAAAGATAATGTGTATAGGTATGGCATGTCTTATCCTATGCTCCTTTTCCGGCAGGGTATATGCATCCAGCATATCAGAAATTAAGAAGCAGCAGGAAGAAAACCAGAAACAGCTGAATAATGTACAGGGACAGATATCCGGTCTTCAGGGAAAGCAGGGAGAGGTTGGAGAAGAAATTGACGAAATTGATGCGGAACTGGTACAGATTATTGCCAGTGTAGACCTGATTAAGGAAGAAATTGTAGAAAAGGAAGAACAGATAAAGGAAACGGAAGCGGAATATGATGCGGCGAAGCAGCAGGAAGAGGAACAGTATGAGACCATGAAAATCCGCATTAAATTCATGTATGAGCAAGGCGACCTTTCTTATGTGCAGCTTTTTTTATCAAGTGAAAGCTTCGGAGATATGCTGAATAAAGCGGATTATGTAGAACAAATTTATAATTATGACAGGAAGATGCTGGAGGAGTATCAGGCAGCTAAAGAGTATGCACAGCAGATATGGGACAAGCTGGAGGAGGAAAAGTCCGAGCTGGAAGCTACACAGCATGAACTGGAAGAAGAACAGTCTTATATGGAGGAACTGCTGGAGGAGAAAAAGCAGGAGTACGAAAATTATAGCGTACAAATAGCGAGGGCGAAACAGGAAGCAGCCGCTTATAGGACAAGGATTAAGCAGCAGACGGCTCAGATAAGGAAGCTGGAGGAGGAAGAGAGGAAACGTAAGGAAGAGGAAGAACGCAGAAAGAAGGAAGAAGAGGAACGGAAGCGTAAGGAAGCGGCTGCGGCAGCTGCTGCTTCCGGGACATCGTCAGAATCGGATTCGGACAGTTCGCCGGATTCCTCAGATTCAAGCAGTTCATCGGATTCATCCGGCGATTCTTCCGGCGGAGGTGCCAGTGTATCGTCCGGCGGAAGCGCTGCAGGCCAGGCCATTGCCTCTTATGCCTGTCAGTTTATAGGCAATCCCTATGTGCCGGGCGGAACAAGTCTGACCAACGGTGCGGACTGTTCGGGGTTCGTATGGAGGGTGTTTAAAGACAAAGGCTATACGGTGCCCCGTACTTCATGGGAACTGTGCAATGTAGGAACGGAAGTATCTTATTCCAATGCCCAGCCGGGGGATATTATATGTTATGCAGGCCATGTGGGAATCTACATAGGGAACGGAAATATTGTACATGCAAGTACACCGAAGTCGGGAATTAAGATAACCACAGCCACCTATAAGTCTATATTGAGCGTAAGACGCGTAGCGTAAAGCATTAAGAAACGCTAAGGCTGCAAAGGACGCAGTCTTAGCGTTTCTTAATGCTTGGAAGAACGTCGGAAATACGGTGCTTTCCCATTTTTATCCCCATTCTGGAGCGTTTACACGACGGGACGATGCAAATTTCAAATTTGCGTCTGCCATCCGGGCTTATTTGTGACGCTCCGGCACAAATTATCCATGAGAAGAACGCCGCATTTTAGGCGTTCTTCGAAACATTTAGAA
>DNJW01000318.1:0-3585 GCA_003488965.1 Lachnospiraceae bacterium
CATTATTATAACCATGCTCCTTTCAAAGTCCGGAGACTTTTTAGGTGATTGCGAAACTCTAATTTTCCAATTACGAATTGTGCAGCCTGTATATTCTATAAGCAGACCCTTGATTACCGCCGGTACTTAGAGCTTACGTACCGCCAGTCCCATTGGCTATTCCTTCAATCAAATCTTTCCACACTTCCACCACTCTATCCCACCGGTAAAACTTATCCACATATGCCTTCGCCTTCCTGCAGTAAACATCATAATTTTCCCCGTCCATTTCCTTCATGGCGTCCGCAAATCCCTCATATCCTTCATACCATAATCCGCCGCCGCTCTTTGCGCAGTGCCCCTTTAAAACTGCGCATTTTCCGTTTACCACCACCGGCTTTTCCAACGCCATAGCCTCCAGAACAGCTATCGACAAGCTTTCAAACTGCGAGGGAAGCCACAAAAACTTTGCCCCGGCAATACCGTTATACTTATCCTCATCGGATACAAAACCCAGATAACGGACATTTTCCTTCTCCGGTATTTCCATATGTTTTTTTCCGATTACCACAAGCTGGGGCAGCTTTTCCCCATCCTTCCGACTCTCTGCTGCCCTATATTCCTTTGCATACCTTAGGAAAAAACGGAACATCTCCCCGCAGCCTTTATCTTCTCCCACTCTTCCCGCGTAAATAATATATTCCCCGGTTATTCCATACTTCTTCCTAAACTGCTCCGCATCGATATGTCCCGGCAAATCAACGCCCACACCTGACACCCTATGTTCCACATCTTCATTGCGGAAATGTCCTTCCACAAACTTCTTCTCTTCTTCCGTCAAATATACAATCCGTCTCGGTATATGAAACACATTTTCATATATCTTAAAATAAATATTATATTCGTCATGGGCAGTGGGCACAAAAATCGCCTTTTCCCTAACCCTTTCCATCCCAAACACAGCAGAATAATACATATAAGTAACGAAAATGAAAGCATCGTATTCATCCTTATGTGCTTCCACATAATCAAGCAAATCAGGCACATAGGGGCCAAGCACCTTATTCCATAATGCAGTCATCTGCAAATTGTTGCATCCAAAGCGGGTAATCAGGATTTTCAGCAGCCGCTGTATATACCGGTTTCTTTTCCACTTCACGCCAAACCGCCGTACCGTTATACCGTCCATCTCTTCCGTATCCGCCATATAATAATCTTCCCATTTATCATAAGTAAGGGCTTTGGAGGTCAGCACTTCCACTTCGTAATAAGGCTTTAAATGCTGTGCCATCTGCATGGTATAATATTCGGCTCCGCCGTTTACTTCTCTGCCGTAGCGCTGGACTATGAATGCTATCTTTTTTTTCTTTCCATTAATCATGCTCTCAACCTCCATAGCGCCGCTGTACAGTCTCGTAAATTGCCACGGCAGATAAAAAATATTTTTATTTTCATTAATAAATCTTTACCAGATAATTATAGGGTAAACTGCAATGACCGTCAATGAATAGAGCCTTAAATAGATTCATGCCTTACTTCGCCATGCTGCTGCAGCACATACGGGAAGTAATATTCAGCTGTAAAGTTTCAAAAATATGTCATTGCTTTTTTCTTTTTTTTGCGTATAATAAAAGTATAGAAAATATTCCCGCTTACTGATGGTGCGGGGTATAAGTTATTCAGTGCGTCAAATGTTCCCGCTTACCGATGGTGCGGGATATAAATTATTCGGTGCGAACATTTATCCCCACCCTCCGTGGTGGGGATTTTTATTAAGGAGAAACATGAATATACAATCCGGATTCTATTACCATATCAAAAATACATTTTTTGAAGAAGTGCAGGACAGCTCACTAATGGCAAACAAAGAGGACGGGAATTACCGCCCCCATTACCTTGCCATTCAAGATTCCCAAAATCCTAGGATTTATTGGATGGTTCCTATAAGTTCCAAATTTGAGAAATATCAGAATATCTACCGCCGTCAGATTGCCCGGTATAAAAAATGCACCAAAATTGTATTAGGTAAATGTGGCGGCTGGGATGCCGCTTTCCTCATACAGAACGCATTTCCAACCACAGCGGATTATTTTGACCATATACATACAAGCAAGGGCATTCCATTATCTCTGCACCGTTCCACTGCAAAATTGATTGCCGATAATCTAACCTACAATATTCGTCTGCACAAACGAGGCATCCCTCTTTTCTATACGGACATTGACCGTATCTATCATCTGATGGAAGAAAAGTTAAAGGCAAACTGACTACAATTCCAAGAATCCTTAGTACAACGGAGAGACTGCATTCCATGTTGCTATGGTTTTCTCCTAACAACTTTCAATATTTTATGCCCATACAAATAAAACAGCTTATAGAAAACTGCTGCAAAGAAATACATTCTCCGTTTATAAAAAAACCGGATGATACCTTCCGCATTTTTCAAGTAAATAGCGCGGTACTTATTTTTAGAAAAAACTCTCGGTACTTTTTTCATATGCCGAAACGGCGTACCGTGCAAATATTTTCTCCACACTTTAGCATATGGGGCAACACATCCCTCCTGCCACGGTTTTCCGAACAGCTCCGAAGCAAAATGAATAATGACCGGATTTTTCTGAGCCTCTTCATACTCCTCTCTGGAGCAGTATTTCTCGAAATATTTATCCGCAACCAGTCTTTCACACCGAAACGGCAGCACCGGAGTCAATGCAGTCATGTTCATGGAAAGCGGCAGCAAAGATATTCTGCCCCGGCAGACAGCGTTGATGGCATCCTGGTCATTAAAAATCGCATCTGGCTTTTTTTTCAGATACTCAAAGCATTTTCTTTCGATGTTTTCTTTTCTCCATAATTCAAGGTTAATCCATATCACACCCGCATTGATGTACTGCTCTTCCTCTGAAAAGTGGATAATCTCCCTGCATCCGCAATCTGGAAGCGAAATATCGTATACCCCGGCCAGAATATTGTCAAAAAGTTCCACGTTGTTCATATGCTTAAGACCTGAAACAATAAGCGTGTCTCCATCCAGATACAGTACCCTTTTTATGGATTCGTCTAAAAAATATCCTACCAGCAGACGTCCATAGGTTCCTATCTGTCCCCGCTCTCTATGCAGCGCCTTATACTTATCCAGCCATTCGTCTATTTCATAAAAAAGAACCGGTACCGAATAACTTCCGCAGATAGTTCTAATCCCGTCTATATCCTTCTTTGTCAGATGATACCCCAAGATATGAATTCTCAGCAAATCCGAGTCTCTGTTTTCCAAAAGCGATTTAATGGAAACCGCGGTCGGAATTACATAACCATGATCCAGCGAGTAAGCGATGTCCAGCATTGATAAACCTCCGTATACCACAGGCGTACTGCCCGTTCCGTTCTTATTCGTTTCATTATATCCTTTTGTTTCTCCATATGCAAGGAAAGATTTGAGGATATATGCTTCATCGTAACAGTTCAGCCTTGCCTGTTCCTCCTGCCCGCTTCGGTGTCCGACCTCCATTTTGCCTGTCTGTTTTTTTGCGTTATTTTGGATGGCAGATGTTTCTTAACAAAAGATCCAGAAAATCCTAGGGCAAATCGCCCATGGATGGGCGATTT
>DNJW01000318.1:3954-12577 GCA_003488965.1 Lachnospiraceae bacterium
CTGTCTTCCCTCTTTTGTTTAGAAACATCCCATCCAAAATTTTGCAAAAAAACAGACAGACAAAATAGAGACCGGACACCGAAACGGGCAGGAGAAACATACAAGGCTGAACCGTTACCTGCACTGTTACGCTTTATTTCCAATTCAAAACCGTTCTGCACAGCTCCGCCGCCCATTTCTTTTCCGCCGCTTTCATCGGAAATACGTTATCCGTAATCAATGTGACCGGCTTGCTGTTTTCGCGGGCCAGTATCTGGAAGCATTTTTCCATAGCATTGCGGCTGCTCCAATCCAGCTTGTCCGCCGCCGTCATCAGTCCTGCCCCTGGAAGAAAGGTTCTGTACATATATGCCAGTCTGCTGCAGACCAGTGACTTGTCCCTTTTCAGCTTCTCATATAAAGAGCTGTAATCCTCCTCCGCACCTACCGCAAACAATAAGCACTCCGCCGTGGTCCGCAGTTCTTCCGGGTAACTTTTATGGTTTTTAATGCTTCTGCAGCCATAGATAATATTCTTCTTCTGGGTTACCGTCAGCCTGCCGTCAAAGGCCGGGGATGCCTGCCCTTCAATATTTTCTCCCCCTAACGAAAGTCCTGACAGCCTTGCCCACATCTGCCCCTGTTCTTTCTGCAGCAGCCATTGGTTCAAGATATATTCCTGACAGAGCGAATTATTGCAGAGCATTCCCAGCACTCTTGATAAATGTACTGCAAGCTTTTTACATTCATCCCTATCCAGCACACTTCTGTCCAGCATTAGAACCGCTGCCAATGACGGAAGCAAATCCATTTCCTGTACTTTTATGCCGGAATACTTCGCATCAAACCCTGTCGCCATGGTTAGCCCCACGCTTCTTACCCACTGGCGTAAAACTGCAGTTTCTGCATTAATCATAGATTTTTTCTTTTCCTGCGGCATTACCGGATTGCTCCAAATCGAATGTAGATATACCAGCTTGCCCTCTATGCTTGTATCAGGCACTTGATATTTTCCCTCTTCGGCATCCTGTATAGACTGCTTTATCACCGCAGTATAATCCCTATAGCGCTCCGGCAGGCATCCTGCAAAGATTTCACCGGAAAACCGCCCGTTTCGATAGCTTTCACGGTATGCCGCTATCATCCAAGGCGACAAATTCAGCTTCTCCCTTTTCATCATAACCGGAACCACAACCATTTCCCGCTCTTCCTTTTTCACAACATTGACAGGAATAGGCTCTGCTGTCTTAATGTTCAGCTCATGCTCCGCCAAAAGGCTGACAATATCTCCGCCCGGATGCAGCTCCGCCAGATAATGATAGGTCTCTTCCCTTTGTTCCTCCATCATCACAAGGGGAATTACCCTCACCACCTGATTGTCTCCTCCCATTGTCACAAACCTTGTATGGCTTCCTGCCGCATGAATCAGCGACACCGTTCCGTTTTTCATTATCTGTGCCTGGAATAATTTTTCCTTCTTTTTCTGTAACGCCTGAAAAATATGCTCCGCCGGCACATTTCTTACTCTGGCAGCCTGTCTTGCCGGCAGCCACCATAGCTGATATCTTACAATATCCCTGCAGACAATTCCGTCCGCCTGGGGAATGCAGGCCAGCAGTTCCAGCTGCACGGAATCGCCTGCGCTGTCTTCCCTCAGTCCCGGCTGCCAGCCGTCCTGCTCCCTATGCATCCAAAAACAGATTCCGGCATCGGATAGCTTCTGGCAGACATATCTGCTGTCCGCCTCCGATAACCCGGAAATAAATTCCTTTCCGTTTACCTTAAACAAATATCCCCCACTGCGCAAAACAATTTCATGGGTTCCCTTTGTATCAGAAATTCCGCCTATGACATTACAGCATAACTCTGTCCCTTCATCAAACTGATCCTGTATGGGCTGCTCATAAAGTACCATACAAGCCGGCTGCCCGTTTTCCTCTGTTACATGGCTGACCCTCACCGGAATTCCGTCCTGAAACAGATTATCCGCCGCGTTCTTCCGGTTCCATAAATAATCGTATAGCCATTTCAATTCCCGCCATAAACTCCTATATGATAATCTTACCGTTATCTGGGGCATTCCGCTAATCTGAAACCCGAACTTCCTGTCATAAACCAGCATCACAACATCTCCCGGCTTAAGAACAGGCGTCTCATTGCAGCAAGATAACGTATTGTCCATGTCCAGCCGCCCAACACTTCCTATGGTCCAATTTTCCGTATCCGCTTCCGGCAGCGTTACGTGAAATCTTCCGCTTCCCAGTACGAGCCCTCCTTTTCTTACATCCTCCACAGGCAAATAGGCAACGCCTTTCCGGAAGGCAAAGCGCATTCCGAAGCGGACATCTTCCACCAGTATCTTAGGCAGTTCATCTGCAGTACGCTTTGTTTCCCCCAGCTTTATCTCATCTCCGGCGGCAAAAACCTGGGGTGCCATATTGGCCAGACTTCTTCCTTTGCTCCCGATAAACAGATATTTTTTAGGAATATCCAATACCCTTCCGGGAAGCAGTTCTATCCAAATCCGCTCTGTATTCGCCGCTGCTACCGGATACCATCCGCCTTTTTCCGGCAGTCCGTTTTCACATAGTTCACGGGCTGAATAGCAAAATCCCATTTGCTCAAGCTCACGCTCTGTATATCTAAGCCGGTTTCCTGCTGCCGGGAACAATGGTATATTACTGTAGATAACGCCGCGCTGACTGTCGCTGTCCGGCCAGTTCACCTGTACCATTTTTTCTTCATCCGCCTGCCATATCCCGGTCCTTTGGTCATGATAATGCCAGCGCCCTCTTTCTACATAACGGATAATTTCTCCTATTGTCCCGTCCTTACATGAAATATAATTCCATTTTGTCTCTATTTGCTTGATTTGGGGCGCTCTTTTTTCCAATATGGGATTTTGGGATACTTTGTCTATTTTCAAAAATACCGCTGCCACATGCCGTGATTTATGAATGCAAAATTCCCCTCTAAAATTAGAAGACAAGTAAGCCAGCCGGGGCGGTTCCTCTGTAATCACCTGTTCCAGAAACTCTTCATCCTTGATTCGAAGCTGGGGAAATCCTGCCACAGTAAAATCAAATCTCTGCTTATTCTTTTCCTCCTCTTCTTTATTTTTCTTATTCATCAAAGTCCCGTATCCGTTCAGCGCACCGTCCATCACCAGCAGCTCCACGGCACGTCCGTCCTTCGGTATATAACTGCCGTCGCCCGGAAGCAGCAGTTCAGCTTTCAACTCCTCCCCTTCCATTCTTAAGGAAGCCAGCGCTCCGGGCATAGGTTTCTCCTGAATGGCATTCTTTTTTATGAGACTTAAGATTCCCGGTGCAATTTCAATCTGTATATGGTTTGTTTTCATTCTATTGCCCAGAATTACCAGCCTGGGCTGTTTATTCAGCACCCACTCTTTCAAACATTTTTCGGAACGGAGAGGAGCTGCGATGACGCTGCCGTTCCAGTCAGTCTTGCTGTTTTCTCTTCTGGAACGGAGACGGACCAGCATATTGCTTCTATAATAGGCAAACGGATTTTCATTCTGCAATACGCGCAGCCGGCTCTCATCCAAAGAAAAATATCTTCTTGGCACATTGACCCGTAAGTGAACCTTTCTTCTGCTGTTTTTTCTGGTCTCAGCACTCCATTTTCCTTTTTCCTCCTGCAGATTTCTCTCCGGCAGTTCTTTCTGCAAGTAAAAATCTATACTGCAATCGTTCACAATCCGGCTGCTTCGCGGGCTATAATTATCCCGAATCCCGCCTGCCACCAGACACAGTACCTTATCCTCCAATATCTGCGTCTGGGAAACATCTCCGTCCAGCGGAATATAGGAAAACCTTAATGATGTCATCTTCCCCTTGTCCTTGCTAATCTCCTGTTTTCCCAGAATGACAAAAACATCCTCCTCCGTATCCAGCTTCAGCAGTTCTTCCACACTGGCATCATCCAGCATGGCATTGGGCATACTTTCCATTGTCCATCCGCTGCTTCCTATTTCACGGGTCACCATGGATACCTGCTGTATCTTCACCTGTCTCTTTTTAATATCTCTGCATACCTCCAAAAGCTGTATTACATCATGCAGCCCATCCTCCATAATCCTATGCTCCAGCTCATGAACAATTCCGTTAACGGCTACCCGCATTCTCCATCCAAATTCTCCCTCCCCTTCTATAAGACAGAAGCGGATAATCTTGTCCCCGCAGAAAAGCTCCTGGCTGACCAGATTACCGTCCATATCCGTTACGTCTTCCTGGCTTGCTAAAAGCTTATAACCGTACCCCCATTCAAAACGCATCTTTTCATTCTCATCAATTCCGGCAAAATAGAGAACCTGTTCCACCCCGTTTTCATAATCTCCATTGAACAGATTGGCAAAATCCTGGTTAAGCCACATCGGCTCCGCCTCCTGATAGGATGCTGTCCATGTGTTATCCTTTAGCTGAAGTTTGACGCGGACTTCGTCACTCCTATAGCCTTTTCCCTGCAGCCAAGGATGTTCCTCCTCTTTTAAGGGCACCGTTTTCGTCCATTGAAATTCCTCTTCCGGCACCGACACATCCATAGGTACGCTTATATTGTATAATCGGATAATGACATTTTCCCCGTTCCTTTTCATCCCTCCGACAGCATGGAACTCTCCTGTTTCATACCACTCCCGATAATCCTGAAGGTATTCTTCATTCTGTTCCAGCGCTTTTTCCTGCTCCTTTTTGTCATTTACATGCAAAGGCACAAACACCCGGCGCAAATCATAAAAGGCCTCCCCCTCAATAACAGAAAAATACCGTACCTTTATTTCCGCCTTCCATTCCTCTGCTTCGTCATACTCTTCGTTCCTTGCTTCCCCGATTAAGTTTAAGTCCTCGTCGCAGGCTTTTAATATCAGCGTCTCATAAGTTTCAGGGAATATCCTTGTGCTGCATCTTCTAAAAGTCCCCTTCTGCACCTGAGAAAAATGCCGCTCCGTCTGTATTGTCTTTTCCCTGTTTTCCAGTTCTATATTCTGTCTGTAAAAATGCAGGATGGCATTGCTGCCTTGTGTCAGCAGCCCTGTACCCATGCCGCTGATTGCCGCAATCCCTATTGCCCTTCCTTCCGGAACACATCCCTGCTCCGCTTTATGATTCTTTAAGTTCCATAAAGCACGTACGCAAATATTTCTCGGCTGTACTGTGAATTTCCAACCGCCGTCTGCCCATTCTACTATTACCGGTTCCCCTACATAAACGGGCAATAGAGCAAAGGCACTTGCCGGTGCCTTAATATACTGAATCTCCCCGCCAATCAACAAGTTAACCGTGATTTCCAGCATCTGTTCCTGACTGCCCTGAATATTTTCCGGTACTTCCGCTATGATTCCCTGAAAAGGTCCGTCATACCGGTACAGTTCTTCCGTCACATAAGGTTTAAAATCGGCATTTTCTTCCCGGAAACTCTTCGTACCGATATATTCAATAACACATCTCCTCTTTTCATATAAGAGTTGGGGCTCTGTATCATTTACATTCAATGCGGAAAAAGATTCCGCCGCACATTTCACACGGATGCCCGATGTGAGATATGCAGGATAATAGCCGTTTATGTCTCTTTTGCACTCCACATAATTCAGTTCAACAAAATCTCCGGCTTTCATGTTCAAGATACGGTACAGCTGCTCATATTCCAAACTGCTGGATAACCGCCGGCTTGGGATAAGCTCCACATTCACCGAGGCATTTCTCTGTCCGCGGAAATCCCATTCTCCCTCCAGCTGGACATTCACCTTGTCCGCATTTTTGGAGGGGTGTCTTCTTCCGGAAATATTGACCACAATCTCTTTTCCAATTTCCGGTACCCGCGAGCCAATCCTCCATCTTCCGTTTTCATTCTTTTTAATGACAAACATATCCTCCCCTGCAAACTGATTCTTCCACCGGATATTTTTATCATCAATCGGCCAGGCGCCGCTAAGCGATAAGAGCGGTCTGTCTCCCTCTCCCACATTTAGCCGCAGATTCATGATTAATCCGGCTCCCTTATCCGTTTCGGACTGCCTTCGGATGAGTTCCTTGCAGCACTCTTTATCCATAAATTCGCTGAATATTCCATAATTTAATCCCGGTTCGTAGCTGAAAATCCATTGCACCCGTTCGCCGCACATAGCCTGTCTGATAAAGGTCATGGAAATTTCCCTGTTCATCCTGCCCACAAACTGTTCTGCAATAAGCTGCGAAAAGTCCTTTGTTACCGGCATCCATTGCCCGTTCCTCCATTCAATCTGGCATTTTTTTGTTATAGGGTCTCCCAGCAATACCCCTGACAAATCCGGACACCACATATTTAAGCTTTCGGCCGGGCCGTTGATTTCCCATTTTTCCCCCCACGCCCTAATCACTATCTGTGCCGGATAAATTTGAACCTCCCCGTTGATAAAGTCTCCGTCCTGCGGCAAAAAGGCCTCCTGATTGACAGAACTTACTTTGCCGTTACGGAACTTCATGAACACCACATCGCCGATACTGTAAATTGTTTTTCTCTGCTCCCGTATCACATAAACTGCGGGCTTGCTTTTCCCGTAATTAATGCGCAGTTCCAGCTGATATTCTCCGTCCTTTTTCCCTTTATTTTCCTTTTTGCCCATAATAATGCCTACATACTGGCAGGTTTCATTTATTTCTTCTTCGCTGTCAAACAAGCTGACAATGGCTGTCTCTCCGTCATGCTTTGCCTGCTGAAAATTGACTTTCCTCCCAACTGTCACAATCCCGCTGCCATCCTTTGCCCACATATGGCAGGCCAGCGTCTGCTCCGCATCCAGTTTCTTCCTTCTTTCAAACCGGAGACGGCTGCTCTGAACCCTTCCTTTTTTCCAAAATGCCAGCAGTTCCTTTACATAATTCCTTTTCCTTAAACAAGCTTCCAAATGTACCATAAAGGCAAGAAGCATCCTATACTTCTCCTCCGTCGCATCCTTCCACTCAAAGCCGTTTTCATCGTATAAACGGCTATATAAATCCATAATGAATTCCAGCCGCAGCTGTTCCCAAGATTGCTCCCCTAAAGCGGTTTTCTCCTGCTCCAATTGCTGTATCAGCAGCTTCTGGTAATAAAAGCTTGTATCCGTGGTAAATTCGTCAATTACCTGGATTATAATTTTCAGTATGCCGAACAGACTGTTCCTGCCCTCTGGAGACATAGGCTGCAGCTGGAGCAGCTTTACCATTTCATAACGCACCAGACTGGAAAGCTGGTTTTGCGTGTTGACCGATACCATATCATCCGCCCACTCCTGAATCCAAGAATATTTGAAATTCTCCTCTTCCGACTCAAGAGCCGCGGACAGCCGCATGGTTAAAGCCATTTTTTTGCTTTCATCATTAAAATTAACTGCGTTAAGAGAACCAATCTGTCTCCATTCTTCATGGCTGGGCGCTTTCTCCTTTATTAACTGCTGTATATTTACAAGAAACTGGGGACTTTTGCTTAAAGCACTAATCCAGGAATTCGGCAGCTTTTCCATATATTCTGGATATGCCTGATAAGCCAGAAGCAGTGCATACCGGGAACGGATGCTCTCTATCCCATTTTCAAAAATCATGCTGCATACATCTGCCGCACAAGATTGGCTGCCCCCTGCAAACCATGGATTTTCTTCTCTTCCGCCTTCTTTTCCATGCTCCGCAAGGCTGGAGCATGCCCAATGTGCCGCCACATCCAAAGCATCCCCGTTACACAGCCTGCCTATTTCTTCATTTAATTCCCCGTCTCCCGAACGGACGATATCTATCTGGTTTACTACCCAGCCAGGCAGCAGTACATTTACCTTTCCTACACCTATCCTATGTAATATCCTATTGGCATAGCATCCCAATAGACAAACCGCCTGCGCCCATGGCTTATATCCCTCCGGACTATACAATTTGTCCGATTCATTAAAGAAATAACGGGGATTCGGGCAAGACAAGGCAGCGCTCCATTGCAGTATCAGAAAAACAAAATTAAAATTTTCCTCTTCTTTATCAATACTCATAAGAATCTGCTGCATAATCGGAATTGCCGCGAAAATTTTAAGGGCAACATAATTTTTTCTTAATTTTGGGTATTTCCCCCAATTCTTCTTTCCCTTTTCCCCTATGGATTCCATCCATGGGCATGCTGTCTTCCGAAGGATTTCCTCCCATGTATAGTTTGCCGCCTGGTACGGTATGAATTTTTTCTGGACATAGTTCAGGCTGTTTATTTCTCCTGGCATTCCCTCCATCCTTTGGGAAACCTTCCACAGCTTGTTAATTTCCCTAATACTGTAATCGGGATTGGACTTTAATGCGGCCATCCATAGGATATTTTGCCACATCACCGCGCACAGCCTGATAAATTCATCGTTCTCAGCGTAAGGGGATATCCAAAAGTTCTTGTAATATTCCGCTCCTGTCTGAAAATGTTCCCGCAGAAAAATATATTTGTAAGATTCCTTCAGCAACTGTTCTGCACTGCCTTTAAATTGAATTTTCGCCGCCAGTTCCATCATATCCGGCCTGGTAAACCAGTCAAAAGGAAACATAGATATCAGTCCAAACACCGCCTCCTGGCAAAGACTCAGTATTTCAATTGCCAGATTCCATGCCAGCTGTCCATAGATACCGTTCAGCACATTTTTAATAAA
>DNJW01000073.1 GCA_003488965.1 Lachnospiraceae bacterium
GTTAGTAAATCTTTTTAATCACCATCAGGTAAAACAGGTGACTACACGGGGAGATTACAATCAGCTTTTGAAATATATCCATACACCCAAAGCATATCCGGCAAAATTAGTATTTGATCCGGCAATCTGGGTGAACGAGGCATATGGGATTGAACGCTCTCTTAGCGCTGAAAAAATCGGCGTTGGTGTAATCCGTCCTGAAATTTTCCAGCATAATGGATATGATTTTTCTACGGAAGATGTTTTCCAGATGTATCAGGGTATTATTACAGAATTGGAGGCAAAGGGTTATGTATGGGAATTTTTTACAAATGGCATGAAAGAGGACTATAATTTTGGCATTGAAGTTCTGAATCGCATGGAACGGAATACAAAGCAATATTTGGGAAAAAATGTGAAGAGCAGCAGAGAACTGGTTGAAAAGATTTCTTCCTATCAGGCAGTTATTGCCGCAAGACTTCACGCAAATATTATTTCAACTTCCTTACGCGTGCCTTCCGTGGCATTGGTGTGGAATGATAAGATGAACTTGTTTGCGGAAATTATTGGTCAAGAGGAACGTTATATCAGTGGAGAACTGCTAAAGGATGCGAAATATATTGTCCATCAGCTTGAGCTTGCGATGAAAAACGGATATAATGAGGAAAAAATTGATAGTATGAAAACCATTACTGTGGAGACAATAAAAAATATTATCAGGGACAATTAAGGAACAGTTCCTTACTTCATAAACAGAAATGAGGAGTCGGATGAAAAATTGCATTAATGAAAAAATAATCCGGGCAAGGGTTACTGATATCTCGTGGGAACGGGTTACTGTCCATTTGAAGGTAGAAATTGACTTCTTCTCAATTGAGAAAGAGGTTCCCTTATTTTTTTATGCAGTAAATGGAAGGAACAGGGCAAAGGCTATGTTTCAGGTGGACAGGCAGGGAAACTGTGCATATCTTTCTATGAATATAACAAATCCGGGAGACTGCCAGTGCCTGAAAATGGGAACATATTCCATTGTAGTTTGTGACGGTGAGCGTATTCTTGCAAAATGTGCCATAGATTCTGCCTTTTTCCCATTCCTGGAGGAACGTTCCCGTTCTTTCCTGCACAATGGCCGCACAAAAAGTTTTCTTGTGAATTTTTGCATTACAGAAAATGAAGAGGAATTATCGCTTTTGATGTATGTAATGGATGCCGGTAAGCTTCCGGTAAAGAATCCATCGAACCGGGAGCTTTTGGTAAATATGTTAAAAGTTCCTGTTACCTTATTTCGGAAAAATTACAGAAGAATGTTATGGAAATTCCTTTATCATCATTATGTAAGAAAATACCGGAAAGAAAAAAATACCGTTTTATTTATGACAGAGCAGAGTAAGACGCTTGGTGGAAATTTGCAGGCGGTGTATGACCGTATGGTAGAGCGGGGGCTGGATAAACAGTATCATCTGATTTTGTCAGCCCGTCCGGCTTCCTATGAAGAGCAGACAAGAAAGAGTACACGGGAAGTTTTAAAAAAAGCAGCAAGAAGTAAACTGATTTTTATTGATGACCATGTTCCATTGTTTGACTGGCTGGAATTAAATAAAAAGACCAGCCTGATACAGCTTTGGCATGCAGGTGCAGGTTTCAAGTCTTCCGGTTACAGCCGCTGGGGGCATCCGGGTTCTCCGGCGCCTGTCAGCTGCCACCGCCAGTATAAATATGGTATTGCCGGTTCCAGACATATTGCTAAATTTTTTGCGGAAGTGTTTGGCATCAATGAAGAACAGATTCTGCCTACCGGAATGCCCCGGATTGACCAGTACCTCAATGAGGAGTACCGCAGGAAAAAAACAGAAGAAATTTATGCCAGGTATCCGATATGCAAAGGGAAAAAAGTGATTCTTTTTGCACCGACCTATCGGGGGCGCGGCCGTGCAAATGCCTGTTATCCTTATGAAATGATTAATTTTGACCAACTGTATGAATTCTGTGGCAATGCATATGTTGTTCTGTTTAAAATGCATCCATGGGTGGCACAGCCGGTTCCGGTTGAGGAGTGTAAAAAAGACCGGTTTGCTGATGCCAGTACCTTTCCTAATATCAATGATTTGTTCTATATTACGGACTTGCTGATTACTGATTATTCTTCCAATATATTTGAGTTCAGTCTGATGCGAAAGCCGATGCTTTTTTTTGCTTTCGATAAAATTCAATATGCATATTCCCGGGGGTTTCATCGGGATTATGAAGCAGCTGCTCCCGGAAAGGTCTGTTATACTTTTGAACAGCTGCTTACCGCACTGGAGCATCAGGATTACGAATATGAAAAGGTGCAGGATTATGTAGAGAAACATTTTGACTATCTTGACAGCGGTGCTTCGGATCGTGTGATTGATTGGATTTTACTGGGAAAGCTTCCAAAAGATATAAAAAAAGCAATTAATCAGAAGGCCGCAGATTTTCGTAAAATGAGTAAGCTGGATTTTTCGTGAGTTCGCTTCCAGGCAGGATAATTGACTTTTTGCATATTGTATGCTATGATTGGCAAGTTAAGTAAGTGTATAAAAGTATTGTTCCACCGATGTACTTTTCTGCATTGGCAAAATGAAGTGGGTGACGGGAATTAATCGAAAAAGGATTTGGGATTCCAGAATGATTAAAAAGAAAGAAAATCTCAGGAGGGTAACAATACTCTTAATCGAGATTGTAAATCGAAATTTAGGTGATAATGTTATTGCAGATAATGCGGAATATCTTTTGCTAAAAGTATTGCCACAGCATATCCGGCAGGAATATATTGTCTTCCGGTATAATATTTACAGTGAAGATTATGCGCTTCTTCGGCGGGCTGATTTGATTATTTTTGCTGGCGGCGGGTTGATAAAATATAAACAGGAGTCTTTTTACCACTACACTTCTGAAATTTTGCGGGTAGCAGAGGAGCAGCAGATACCCGTGTATTTTAATTGCGTAGGAGTTGAGGGATATGAAGAAGAGGATGAACGGTGCCAGCAGTTAAAAAACAGCCTGAATTATTCCTGCGTGAAAGGGATTTCTGTCCGTGATGATATAGAAACTTTAAAAAAGTGTTATCTCCAAAAGGGCGGTATTCGGATTACGAAGGTGATAGATCCGGCTGTTTTGTCTTCCAAAGTATACGGAATTATGAAAGATAATACATCCAGGGTGATTGGCCTCGGTATTATAAGGGATCAGATTTTTGCCGATTACGGCATTGAGGGGATTGAGAAAGAAGATGAATTAAATCTCTGGTGTGAACTGATTTCAGAAATTGAAAAGCAGGGGTATGAATGGCAGTTGTTTACCAACGGACTTACCCAGGATCATAAATTTGCATTGGAGGTTCTGGAGGCTGCCGGGCGGACAAAAGAAGCAGAGCGCTATTTTGCCAAACGCCCGATATGCACCAATGAACTGGTAGGAATTATTTCCAGATATGCAGGTATCATAGCCGGAAGAATGCATTCCAATATTATTGCTTATGCATTAAAGGTACCGGGAATTGCTCTGGTCTGGAATAATAAACTTTTATTCTGGGGAAAGAGGATTGGGTATCAGGAGCGTTTTATACAACCGGAACAATTTGATACCTGCCATATTGTACAGGTATTACTTAAGGGGATGAAGAAGGGAGTACGAAAAAAATTGGGGGTTTTGTTATGTGAAACACGTATGCAGTATGAGCTTGCCTATTTTATAAAAACGTATGGCCAAAAAGCGGCCATGCTTCCGGTAAAAAAGAAAAAGGCTGTAGAATGGGAGAAAAAGCTGGTTGCAGTTGCGCTTGGAGGCGCGGAGTTACGCTATACCAGCATGAACCATCTGGCTGTTATGAAACAGAAATATGAGGATGGTTTCCGGAAATTTGAGGCTGATATCCGTCTTACTTCTGATGGAAGGCTGGTCTGTGTCAATGGCTGGTCAGAACGGACCTATGAAAGGCTTGGACTTATTGCAGAGGATTATGAAGAAGAACCGCCGTCATATGAAGTGTTTATGAGATGTAAATCCTTTGGGGTGTATGAAACTGCGGATTTTGAACAGTTGATTGCACAGACAGAGAATCTGGAGGACTGTACGCTGTTTCTTGACATTGGCAAGCCTTCTAAAAAAGTATTGTCACAGATGATTTCAGAAATATGCCATATCTGCCAGGGAAGGAGACAGCTTATCAAAAGGCTGTTGGTCCGTGTGCAGACCAGATATGATTTAGAACAATTTGCGGCTGCTAAGGTAAAGTTCAGGATGGCATACTATATGCCATCTCCGGAGGTTTGTGAGGAAAAGAACATTACTGCTGCGAAAGTTTCGGCAATTTGCCAGAAAAATAAAGTAAAATGGATTACAATGTCAAAAGAGACATTAAGAAAAGAAGTGGTAGAGGAATTGCATGATTTTGGCATTAAAGTGTGTGTTTTTTCATTTAATACCCTTACAGAAATTGAAGCTGCGATGAAAATGGGTGTGGACTTAGTGGGAACACAGCATATAAGTATAAAGATGTTAAAAGAGCTGTAATTAAAAATATTCTTTGGAAACTGTCGGGAAAGGATTACAGATTTTGGGCAGTTTCCTGTTATGATTAAGAGGTAATTGAGATGAAAAACTGTATAGATGAACAATTAGTCAGTGCAACAATTATTGGAATGAAATGGGAGCGTGTCATTGTGCATATTGATGTTAAGCTGGAAATCAAAGACGGGCAGATTGACAAAGACTCTATTAAGTATTATGCAGTAAATGGTCTATATAAGGCAAGGGCAATGTTTAAGGCCAGGTCTTTGGATAATGGCAATGTACAGCTGTCCATGAATATTACTAATCCGGGAGACTGTCAGTGTCTGAGGATGGGCACCTATTCCATTCTTGTTTGTGATAAAGAACGTATTTTAGCAAAATGTGTGGTAGATCCGTCGATTGTTCCCTATATGGAGGATTATTCTCGTTCCTTTTTACATAACAACAGGGGAAAAACGTTTGTGGTAAACTTTTCCGTAGCAGAGGATGAAGATGAACTTCCGTTGGTTATGTATGCTATGGACGCTACTAAATCGCCGGTAAATCTGCAGTCTAACCGGGAAATTGTAAAAGAGGCTCTTGCAGAGCCGAAGATACTGATTAAAAAGAATATGGGAAGAATCCGATGGAAATTCCTGTATCACAGGTATGTAAAAAAATACCGAAAAGTAAAAAAGACAATTATGTTTATGACGGAGCAGAGTCCAACACTTGGGAGCAATCTGCAGGCTGTCTATGACCGTATGGTGGAAAGAGGGCTGGATAAAGAATATACAATATTAACGTCAGCCCGTCCGGCATCTTATGAAAAGCAGACAAAGAAAAGCACAAAACAGTTGATTAAAAAAATGGCACAGTGCAGCATGATATTTATTGATGACCATGCACCGATTTTTGACTGGCTGGAGTTGAATGAAAGAACAAAGCTGATACAGTTATGGCATGCGGGGGCAGGTTTTAAATCTTCTGGTTACAGCCGCTGGGGTCATCTTGGATGTCCGGCACCGGTAAGCTGCCACCGTCAGTATAAGTATGGCATTGCCGGTTCCAGAAATATTGGAATGTTTTTTTCAGAAGTTTTTGGGATTAACGATGAACAGATTTTGCCAACTGGAATGCCGCGTATGGACGAATATCTGGATCAGGAATACCGTGCCGGAAAGACAGAGGAACTCTATCAGCAGTATCCGATGTGTAAGGGAAAAAAGGTAATTCTGTTTGCACCTACATATCGTGGAAAAAACAGGGCTACTGCATATTATCCGTATGAAATGATTGATTTTAAGCGGTTATATGATTTTTGCGGGGAGGAGTATGTTGTCCTGTTTAAAATGCATCCGTGGGTTGCTTTTCCGGTACCGATTGAGGAAAACTGGAAGGATCGCTTTGTAGATGTCAATACATTTCCGAATATTAATGACTTATTCTATATCACAGATTTACTGATTACGGATTATTCCTCCAATATTTTTGAGTTTAGCTTAATGCGCAAGCCAATGCTGTTTTATGCTTTTGATAAAATCCAGTATTCGTTTTCCAGAGGTTTCCACAGAGATTACGAGGAAGCAGCACCTGGAAAGGTCTGCTATGATTTTGAACAGCTTATGCAGGCATTGGAAACGGAGGATTTTGATTATGAAAAAGTGGAAGAATATGTAGAGAAGCATTTTGATTATATCGACAGCGGGGCATCAGACCGGGTAATTGACTGGATTTTGCTTGGAAATGTACCAGGTGATATCAAACAGGAAATTGCCAGAAATGCAAAAGAAATCAGACGAATGCGCAAATTAGATTTTTCAGAACTTAAAAAAGCATAGTATGGGGGAAATATGGTATTTGGTGTAATTCTTGCAGGCGGGAATGAACAATCTATGGAGGAGGCCAAACAATACAAAATGCTTGGCAGTAAACCGGTTTTAGTCCATACGATTGAAAAGTTTTATATTCATGAAAAACTGAAAAAGATTCTTGTGCTTTGTCCGGAAAGATGGCTGGATGATACACAGAAAATAATGGAGCGGTATTTTCCTGTAGGCAAAGAACGTATTGTTTTGACAAAAAGCGGAGATACCAGAAATGAAACGATTATGAATGGGGTTGCCTTTATCGAGGAACATTATGGGCTGGATGAAGATACGTTGATTGTAACGCATGATTCTGTACGCCCATTTGTGTCATACCGCATAATTGAGGAAAATATTGCCTATGGTTTAAAATATGGTGTTGTTGATACTGTGGTTCCGGCAAGTGATACGCTTGTTTACAGCGAAGACGGGACGGAGATTACTTCTGTCCCAAAGCGTTCTGTAATGTATCAGGGACAGACACCGCAGACATTCCGTGCACATAAATTAAGGGAGCTGTACCAGAGGCTGTCAGATAAAGAAAAAACAGTGCTTACAGATGCCTGTAAGATATTTGTTTTAAATGGAGAAAAGGTGTATCTTGTAGAGGGGGAAATATTTAACATTAAAATAACGTATCCATATGATTTAAAGGTGGCAGAGTCTTTAATGATTCTATAGATAATACCGGATGGAAGGAATGTGAGAAACTATGTTGAATACAGTATACCGTCTGGTTGCACCAAGACGGTTTGAGGTTGCATTTAATGATATTGACCTGCAAAAGGGGCAGGTAGTTGTCCGGCCAACGTATTTGTCAATCTGCCATGCGGATCAGCGTTATTATCAGGGGACGCGTCCCATTGAGGTAATGAAGCAGAAGCTTCCTATGGCTTTAATCCATGAAGGCCTGGGAGAGGTTGTCTACGATGCAACCGGAACTTTTCAAAGCGGAGATTCAGTTATTATGATTCCCAATATTCCAAAAGAGAAGGATGCTGTTATTGCAGAAAATTATCTGAGGAGCAGTAAATTCCGGGCGAGCAGTTATGACGGTTTTATGCAGGAGCATGTTGCATTAGAACCAGACAGGGTGATTCCGCTTGATTCGTCAGTCGATAAGGTGGTAGCAGCTTTTACGGAACTTGTTTCTGTCAGTGTGCATGCGCTCTGCCGCTTTGATTCCATTGCACATCAGCGAAGAAATGTTATTGGTGTCTGGGGCGATGGAAATCTTGCTTATATTACCGCAGTCTTTTTCCGGGCGATGTTTCCTGCTGTTAGCCTTTATGTATTTGGTGTACACCAGGAAAAGCTGTCACAGTTTTCTTTTGCAGATGGAACCTTTTTGGTTACAGACATTCCGCCAGATTTGTCAGTAGACCATGCATTTGAATGTGTGGGTGGGGAAGCTTCCCAGAGGGCGATTAATCAGATTATTGATCATATCTGTCCGGAGGGGACGATTTCACTTCTTGGCGTATCGGAATATCCGGTTCCGATTAATACCAGAATGGTTCTGGAAAAGGGGCTCCGTATCTTTGGAAGCAGCCGGAGCGGAAGGGATGATTTTTTGAAAACGGTATCTTTATACCGCAGCCATCCGGAGATTGTCGGCTATTTAAGCAATATTGTGGGGGCACAGATTGAAATCCGCACAATTGCTGATATGAACAGGGCTTTTGAAACAGATATCCATAAAAGCATCGGAAAAACAATTATGATATGGAATAAATAATTATTATTCATGGCGTCTGACAGCTTTGCTGGCAGATTTTACGTATGTTGTTTAGAACAGCCGTGAATAGTAATAATGAATAGAAGAAGGTAGCAGCAGTTATGAAAACTTCAGATTTTTATTATGAACTGCCTGAGGAGTTGATTGCGCAGGAACCATTAAGTGACAGGGCTTCTTCCAGGCTTCTGGTGTTAGGAAAAGAAACGGGGCAAAGAGAGCACACCGATTTTCACCATATTATAGATTATCTTCGCAAAGGGGACTGCCTTGTATTGAATGATACCAAAGTGATTCCAGCGCGTCTGATTGGGCAAAAGAAGGATACTGGCGGAAAGGTAGAACTTTTGCTGTTAAAGCGGAAGGGAGATAATATTTGGGAAACACTGGTAAAGCCGGGAAAGAAAGCGCGTCCCGGAGCAAAAATTGTATTTGGGAATGGAATTCTTACCGCTGAAGTGTTAGAAATTGCAGAAGAAGGAAACCGTCTGGTACAGTTTTCCTATGAGGGGATTTTTGAAGAAATTTTAGACAGGCTGGGGCAGATGCCGCTTCCGCCATATATTACCCATGAATTAAAGGAAAAAGGCCGCTACCAGACCGTTTATGCGAAATATGAGGGTTCTGCAGCAGCACCGACAGCCGGCCTTCATTTTACAGAGGAGCTTTTACAGGAAATTGAAGAAAAGGGTGTAGACATTGCACGTGTTACTCTCCATGTCGGCCTTGGGACATTTCGTCCAGTCAAGGCAGAAGATGTGGCAGACCATCATATGCATACAGAGTATTATCGTGTAGACAGCGAAGCTGCTGATAAAATCAATGCAGCCAAGACAAACGGAAATCGAGTCATCTGTGTTGGTACGACAAGCTGCCGGACGGTTGAATCAGCTTCTGTCAATGGACAGGTGCAGGCAGGGGAAGGCGACACGGATATTTTTATCTATCCGGGATATCAGTTTCAGGCAACGGACTGCCTGATTACAAATTTTCATCTGCCAGAGTCCACGCTTTTGATGTTGGTATCTGCACTGGCGGGGAAAGAAAATATTATGGCGGCATATAAAGAAGCTGTGGCAATGAAATACCGTTTTTTTTCTTTTGGGGATGCAATGTTTCTTACAGAT
>DNJW01000333.1:0-5390 GCA_003488965.1 Lachnospiraceae bacterium
GTTAGGCATTTTTATTTCTTCTTATTGTCTTTCTTATCAAGAAAGGCAAGAAACGCAACAATCAAGCTGCCAAAGGCTACTAACAGTATTAGTATTCCAATGAGAATTGAGACAATCTCAAATGCTGTCATATCACGCACCTCCCTTCCTATGTACTCCTAGCAAGCTAGGGCAACTGGCTCGGGAGGCTGCCACCCTGTCATGGGTACTCTCCTAGTGGCTTTCGCCACGTTTATCATCATATCATCAATAACACATAATTTCAATCAATTCATATCGCTTTTTGTCACATTTCTGCATCTGCTGTCAAAGCGTCTGTTCATTTTTCTTTTTCTGCTGTGGCTGTTCCTGATTTTTCTCCTGTCCAGCCACCTTAGTTTTAGCACTATATAACTTTGTCGCAATCTCCGTAATATCCGCAAGCGTTTCAAGGTCTTTTATAGTATTGGCATAATCCTCTTTCGCTTTGGCAGTCTGTGATGTAAGCTTGTCAAGCTGAGATTCCCACTCTTTAGGCGCGATTTTGCCCCCGCCCATATTCTTCAGACCGGTACGGTAAGCAGTGGCCTGCCCGCTTGCTTCAGCATTTTTTTCGTAAAATTTTTCCTTTGCCTTTCCCTCCAATCCCCCATACTTCACCAGAATTTGCTTCACGTCCTTATACTGCCCATACACATCAAGGTAATGTTTCAAATCTTTGACTGCTTTGGCGTTTCCATTCGCGGTTTTGATACACTCCGCTTTCCTGCCTGCTAATTCTGCCCGTAGTTTCTCTAAATCATCAAGTGAAACAATCCCTTTATCCTGCACAAATAGGCACAGCAGAACAGTCCTTCCACTGTGTACCGCCTGCACTCGTCTACTTGTTCCTCCGCATCATCGTAATCAGGGACACTCGGCGTACCATTGCAATAGAGGTTATACGCCATCCTGACCACTCTCATGCTTCCGCTGGTCTGCCAGCCTTCACGTAGACACTCTGTTTTTACACGTCCTGTCTTAAAATCATAAATACTGTAAATGTTCCTTCTTGTGTCATCGCTGATACCAAGACAGTATACAAGGGCTTTGTGGTACACGCCCTGATACCTGACCTCTTTCAATTTCTCATAGCAGAACTTTTCATGTGCATCGCTGATAAAAATAATCACTTTCTCTGCTCCTAACGCTGTACTACTCATATTTTTTCCTCCGTTCTTTAATGATTGACCATTACTAATGCAGTTGTCCGATACATTTATTGCACCAAAAAACTACATGAAGTGCGCATAAAAAGGACATTTCGTATGTTATTCGAAATGTCCTCTGATTGGTATTACTAACACCAATAAATAATTTGTTGCATGTCAAGCGAAAAATGTAGTATTAACTATTATTACATTTTATTCAAAAAAAATTTGTTACACTTATGTTGCACTTGAGGGTATTTTGGATACCCAGCCGCGCCTTCCACCTAATAATATCTCCTCATAGATTCGTTTACTAATAGTCTAAAAGCCGTTTCTTCCTCTCAATCATCTCATCGATTCTCTCGATATACAAAGCCACATCCTTCACGCTGTCGCACCGCTCAATCCGCCCGTCGGGGTACACCCTCTTGCTAATCGAACCGGCGCCCAGCGCCACGATGGTCTGCACTTCCTCCATAATCAAAATATTATAAATGCCGTATTTCCCCGGCCGGGCATAGCCCACATTTTCAAAATTGCCTGCCATATTTTTCTGTCTGTACAGATAATATGGCTGCATGCCCATATCTTTTGCCGCTCCTGCTGCTATTTCCATTGTGGCATCCGTATTCTCCAGTGAGGTGATTCCGTTTTCCGCTATCCATTGATTCAATTTCGATGCCCTTTTAACGGCAAGGGAATGCACGGTCAGACTGTCCGGGTGCAGCTTTTTAATCTCCTTGGCCGTATACTCCACATCCTCTTTTCCCTCTCCGGGAAGACCGAGAATAATATCCATATTGATATTGTGAAAGCCTTCCTCCCTGGCCAGGAAAAAGGCCTCTCCCACCTGCTTTGCCGAATGCCTCCTTCCGATTATCCGCAGCGTCTCCTCCTTCATGGTCTGCGGATTCACGGAAATCCGGCTTACTCCATTTTTTTTCAATACTTTGAGTTTCTCCCGCGTAATGCTGTCCGCCCGTCCTGCCTCCACCGTAAATTCCTGCACCTTGCTCATATCAAAATGCCGGTACAGCGCCGCTAACAGCCTGTCCAGTTCCTCCGGTTCCAATGTGGTCGGGGTACCCCCGCCTATATAGACGGTATCCAATATATTGTCCTTGTATCTTTCCGCCACATATGCCATCTCTTTTTCCAATGCTTCCAGATAACTTCCGGCCCGTTCCTTCCATAATCCAATCGGATAGGAGGTAAAGGAACAATAAAGACATGTGGTAGGGCAGAAGGGAATCCCGATATATAGGCTATAGCCGTCCTTATAATGCAGAGAAGATAAAATTTCCCTCTCCCTTTTGGCAATATCAATACTGAGCTTTGCTTTTTCATCGCTGATAAAATAAACCCGTTTCATATCCGCCAGTATTTCCTCTTCCGTCCGTCTTTCCTCCAGCATACCCATCGGTATTTTCGTAGGGCGTATTCCTGTCAGCGTTCCCCAGGGCAGCTCCTTTCCCAGATGTTTGGACAAAGTCTGATAAATCAGCTGTTTTAACACATTTTTTTGTTCTGCCCTGTCCGCATCGGGAGCATATTCTGCCCGGAATTCCTCTTTTTCCGCTTTTTTGCCCAATCGCATCACCATCTCCTGTTCTCTAAACTCAATAAAAACAGCGGGCTTCTCCTCCCTTATTTTTTCTGTTTCCTTTTCCGTACACCACACCTTCACTTCCTCTCCCGGATAAAAAGCCTTTACCAGAGAATGGATATCATATTCAAACTGGGGTTTATTAATCAAAACTATAATCATACATCTTCTCCTCATTACACTTTGCCTTTTTTGGACATTCGCGCAAATTCATGCTATAATATCAAAAGTTAGCCTAACGGCTAACTTTGCAAATTCTTTTGTGCCTTATAGGGTTCGGGTGTCAAAAGCCCTGTATCGAAGTTGTTGATGGCAGATTGCACAAAAGAATTTTAAACAAATTTCATTGTCTGACACATTCCTATAAGCTAAAAAGAGGTATTCCATGACTGCTGAACAAAATACTGTAAAAACCACATTAATGACGGAAGGAGCTATAGGAAAGAAAATCCTTGCTTTTGCTTTCCCTCTTTTTCTTGGAAATCTTTTCCAGCAATTATATAATACTGCCGATTCCTTAATTGTAGGCAATTTCCTTGGCAGCAATGCCCTTGCCGCCGTAAGTTCTTCAGGAAACCTGATTTTTCTTATGGTCGGCTTCTTTCATGGCATCGCCATGGGCGCCGGTGTTGTGATTGCCAGATATTATGGCGCCAGGGAGCTGCCGGAAGTAAAAAAAGCGGTTCATACTACCATTGCCTTTGGACTTGCTGCCGGAGTATTCCTGACCATAGCGGGCACTTTGCTTACCAGCCGTATTCTCGTATGGATGGGTACTCCCGCAGATGTGCTTCCGGAATCCGCCACCTATTTCCGTATTTACTTCATGGGTTCACTTTCCTTTGTCATGTACAATGTGTTCGTGGGAATCCTCCAGTCCGTAGGCGACAGCAGGCATCCCTTAATTTATCTGATTGTTTCATCCGTCATCAATATCCTGCTGGATTTATTGCTTGTAGGCATGCTGGGATTCGGTGTAGGGGCTGCCGCCTTTGCTACCATTCTTTCCCAGTTTATCAGCGCCCTTTTATGTCTCTTCCGTCTTATGTACAAAAGCCCGGAAGATTACAAGGTATTCCTGCGGCAAATCCGCTTTGACCTTCCTATGCTGAAACAGATTATTTCCAACGGTCTTCCTGCCGGATTCCAGAACTCTATTATTGCCTTGGCCAATGTGGTTGTCCAGTCCAATATTAATAAATTCGGCAAAATGGCAGTAGCAGGCTGCGGCGCCTATTCCAAAATAGAAGGCTTCGGCTTTCTTCCGATTACTTGTTTTTCTTTGGCTCTTACCACCTTTATCAGCCAAAATCTGGGGGCAAAGCAATATGACCGGGCGAAAAAGGGAGCCCGTTTCGGCATTCTGTGTTCTATCACCATGGCGGAATTGGTAGGTATTTTCATTTATTTTTTTATTCCGGCTCTCATTGGCGCATTTAACCGCACTCCGGAAGTCATTGCATACGGCACCGCCCAGGCACGGACCGTTACCCTCTTTTATTTTCTGCTCGCCTTCTCCCATTGCATTGCCGGTATTCTGCGGGGCGCCGGAAAGGCTTCCGTGCCTATGCTCACCATGCTCTGCTTCTGGTGTATCGTCAGGGTTACGTACATCACTCTGATTGTACACTTTCTGCCGGTAATCAATGTGATTTTCTGGGCTTATCCCCTGACCTGGTCTTTGAGTTCCATCGTCTTTCTCATCTATTTCTTAAAAGCGGACTGGGTACATGGGTTTGAAAAGTCAAATACCCCACAGCAGGCTGACGGGGCATCAAACTTGTAACGCAGCAAGCCGCGGGGTATTTGACCCTCGCGGCATTCGCCAAGATGATCAACCCAACCAAGGGTTGGGTTTAAGCGCGGCACTTGGCTCATTGCTCGCGGGAATAATGCAAACTGGTATTCCAAAGACGGAAAACCTGCTCTGCGGTATCCGCCAGATTAGCTTTTGCATTCTGGGGATTCATTGCCTCGTCCAAAGAAACCGCTCCCGGCAGGATGGAAAAAAATGCATCAATCCCTTCCCGGTTGCAGTTTGACGCCTCTTTTGCCAAGCTTCCTGCCAAAGCAATTACCGGTTTTTCATATTTTTTCGCCAGTCTTGCCACTCCCGCCGGGGCCTTTCCCATAGCCGTCTGCCCGTCCAGCCTTCCTTCACCGGTTATCACCATATCGGCATTCCTAATATGCTGTTCCATCCCTGTTTCATCCAAAACAATACCAATGCCCGGCTCCAGCACCCCGTTTAAAAAGGTCAGAAAGGCAAACCCAAGACCTCCGGCTGCTCCCGTTCCTTCCTTCCGAGGGTCGGCTGCCGCATACTTTTGCTTTGCCAAAAGGGCATAGCTTTCCATCCATCCGTCCATCTGTTCCACCATCGCCGCATCCGCCCCTTTCTGAGGGCCGTACACTGCGCTGCAGCCCTGCGGCCCGCATAATACATTGGAAACATCGCAGGCGATGCGGAACCGGCATTCCGCCAGTTCAGGCAGCACCGTATCGTCCGTAATACGCACCAGCCCCTCCAGTCCCTTTGCACCGAAAGCCGCCTGCTTTCCATCCCGATTCCAAAATCCGAACCCCAGAGCCTGCAGCATACCGATACCGCCGTC
>DNJW01000333.1:5687-6217 GCA_003488965.1 Lachnospiraceae bacterium
AGAGCCTGCAGCATACCGATACCGCCGTCATTGGTAGCGCTTCCTCCAATTCCTATGATAAACTTCCGGCATCCTCTGGCAATCGCATCCTTAATCGTCTCCCCTACTCCATAGGTTGTAGTTTGCATAGGATTTCTTTTTTCCGCCGGCACTAATGTCAGCCCTGCCGCACGGGACATCTCAATCACGGCAGTTTTCTTTTGCCCAATCATCCCGTAACTGCACTCTATCCGGTTTCCCAAAGGTCCCGTTACCTTTACCCTCTGTTCCCTTCCTCCCATGCCTTCAATCAATGCATCTACCGTGCCCTCCCCTCCGTCCGCCAGAGGCATAACCATTACATCCGCTTCCCGGTCTGCCCGGCAGATTCCCTCCCTCACCGCCTGCCCGGCCTCCAAAGACGACAAAGAGCCCTTAAAAGAATCCATTGCAACTATTACTCTCACTCTAATCCTCCATGTCAGAGCAGCTTGCTGCGATGACAGTGCGATGAGAAATTCGCGTAGGCGATTTCTCATCTGCAATCAAGG
>DNJW01000182.1 GCA_003488965.1 Lachnospiraceae bacterium
TCACAACTTAGTGTTTCGCAATTGCCTAATTACCTTTTTCCATTATACCCCAACTTTTTTCATTGCACAATTCAGTATTTGCCAATATAACAGAAATCCATTGACGTTCCTGCCTCTTTTCAAGTATAATATAATCTCATCAATTAAAATACATAAAAGAAAAGGAGAAACCGCAGTATGAAGCAGTTTTTTGGAATGAGCCAGAGCGGAAATCTTGCGGAAGCAGTAAACGGACTAAAGAACCCCCAGTTTCTTATGCTGTTTTCCAATAATACCCAATTTGAGTCTCATGTTGACACTCTGGAAAAGCTGTATCCAAACATTCCTAGCATCGGTTGCGTTGGGATGAGCTATGACACAAGAATAGTAGAAAACGGAGTCGGGGTCATAGCCTTTTTTGATGGTGTCAGCGCAACAGCCAATGTGCTTGAACAAGTATCCGTTATGCCGGTAAAATATATCCGCCGTCTGGAAAGTGACATAAAGAAAATAAATGCTTCCCAGCCGGATACCGTATGCATTGACTTTTGTACCGGAAACGATGCCTGTGTATTGACCACCATTGACACTGCCTTAAAGCAGAAGGGGATTTCGCTGGTGGGAGGAACCGGAGATGCCGGCAAAGTATCCGCCAACGGAAAAGTTTACCAGGATGCCGTTGCCTACGCCCTTGTGAAAAACCATAACGGACGGGTCAAAACCTATAAAGAAAACATCTATCACCAGCTTGGCAATTACCGTTTTATTGCCTCCGATACGGACCGTGCCAAATACATCATCGGCTCGCTGAACGGGAAACCGGCAAAGCAAGTTTATCAGAGCATCCTGCATGTAACAGATGAACAGATACTGACACAGACATTCCAAAATCCTTTCGGAAAAATCAACGGAAACGATACCTGTATTATTTCCATCAAAGAAGTGGCAGGAAATGCACTGGCCTGCTTCCGGCAGGTAAACGATTCCGATGTTCTGATACTGTTGGAGCTGGGCGACTACAAAGCAATCACCAGGGAGACCATCCGCTCCATTTGCCGGGATTTTCCTAAACGGTCAGCCGTCTTTTCGGTCAACTGCCTGTTCCGTTACAAACTATTCTCGGAGCGCAACTATATGCAGGACTATCTTCGGGAAATGTCCGTCCTTGGCAGCCATGCCGGACTTGTAGGATACGGGGAACATTACAACAACCGTTTTGTCAACCAGTCTATGACTTGCGTCGTATTTGAATAAAGGAGAAAAACTGCATCCACAAACTTGAAATGCGCGATAAAGCAGCGCAGAAATGAGGAAAAATATGTTATTTTCAAACAAAAACCGGTCCAATACAGGCCAAGTACGCCATGATGAAAAAAGCCTCTATCCGGTACTGTATGTGACAGAACACTTAAAAGATTATAAAAATGAACTGATACATAAAGAAGTAGAATCGCTTTGGGAACTCACCATGGTTGGCAACTCATTTTCCGGTGTATTAAAAAAGGCTGACCATTTTCAAACACAGCTTTTGGATTTTGGACAGTCATTTTCCAGTATCAATGATACAGCAGAGCAATTTTCACAAGTCAAAAGTTCTATCGCCCAGACCGTATCGGAAACGCAGGAAAAAGTGGAAGAACTGAAAAATACTTCCATGGCAATCGAACAATCCTATACAGAAATGGAACATACCTTTGAGCAGCTTCAGTCCTCTGTAAAGGGTATCCGCCAGTGCATCAACAAAATCGTATCCATTGCGGATGAAACCAATATTCTTGCCATCAATGCATCCATCGAAGCATCCAGAGCCGGTGAAAACGGCAAAGGGTTCGCGGTAGTGGCAGCAAAAGTCAAGGAACTGGCAGAGGAAATCAAAGCATTGGCCAACGAAGCGGACTCCGGCATCCATCATGTCGAATCCGGTACCAGCCAGCTGAACGAAAGTATTTCTGCCTCCGCTCATACCCTTGGGGAAGGCACCGGCATTGTAAACACAACTTACGAGTCCTTCCACCAGATTACCGAAGCGGCAGAAGGGGCATCCATGGTTCAATCAGAAATTTCCGGCGTTATTGATAATTCGCAGGAAAAACTGCAGACTCTCTGCCAGTTTTTCGATGAAATAAAGCAGCAGTACCAGGAAGTTATCAAACATATCAACCGCGCCAGCAGCCTTGGCACTACAAAAAGCGCTATGTTTGAGGATATTGACAATATGCTGTCCCAGATTCCCCCGATTATCCAGGATACTGAGCCCCAAAAATAAAAAAAAGCGGCGAAAGACTTTCCTATAAGGTACACAGAGACAGGCGGATGAATATAATTTCATTTGCCTGTTTCTATACCATATCGGCCCGTTGCCCGCGGGAATCAGGTTTTTTCTTAGGCCGGCCCGGTCTCCCCCAAAATCTCCATGGTTTTCTTGTCCTTTTCCCCCTGAAAATACTTATCCAGCACCTTCTGGAACACTTCGCAGTCCGGCTTCGCCAAAGCAAACAACGTCATGGAAGATTTCAGTTTTAGATTATCAGGATATCCCATCACAGCCTCCGGGTCATTGGAATCCAATCGCAGCAGTTCCCCGGAAATTTCTATTAGATTTCTTCCTAGTACAGCATTTTCTATATACGCCTTTGCCTCACTCATATCCTTAATCCCATAATATCTGGCCGTGCTGCTATGCCCAAGCCCCGCAATTTGCGGAAAGATAAACCACATCCAATGGCTCTTCTTCTTTCCAGTTTTTATTTCCTCCAAGGCAATCTGATAACACTGCTGCTGTGCAGTCAGAAAACGCTCTAAACTATCATCTTTCCCCATTTTTTCTTCCCACGTACGCTTAATCGTTATCATCCAAAAACTCCTTCAGTTCTTCCTTCCGTTCCTCCGACACCTCGTATCCATGTCGGTAATATTCCCGCAGCCTTTCCGCATCCGCCTGGTTATTCTCTAAGTTCATCCCTTCCGCCGGACGCAAAATAAATGCCGTTCCTTCTTTCTCCAGCTGTTCCAGCATCTCCAAGGAATGATTATACTTTTCCGCCCGTCCGGCAACCATATGTACAAATCTGGGATATTTATGGTACAGCAGCTTTAGGAAAGCAAGATACACGTATCTTTGTTTTTTCCGGTACTTCTTATCCCTTGTCATTACCACTACAATTTTTTTCCATCCTTCTTCCAACGCTTTGGAAATAGGAATTGCATCCGCCATTCCCCCGTCCAGCATGGGAACACCGTTAATCTCCGTTACTCTTGCAATAAAAGGCAAAGAATTCGCCGCCTTGCATACCCGGAAAAAATCATCCATATCCGTAAACTTATCATGATAAACCGCTTCTCCAGTCAGACAGTTTGCCGTACTTATGATAAACTGCTTGGCTGACTGGGTAAAAGACTGAAAATCAAACGGAACCCTAAATTTCGGTATCTCATCAAATAGAAAATCCATATCAAAAAAAGTGCCTTTTTTTAGAAAGGTCTTAAATCCCATATATTTTTCCGTCTCCAGAGGCTTAATCACTGCATCCAATGCCCTTCCCCTCTGTCCCGACACATAATTCATCCCGGCATAGGCTCCCGCCGATACCGCCATTACATTGGGAATCTCCACACCGTTATCCAGAAACGAATCCAGTACGCCTGCCGAAAACATACTGCGCATGGCTCCTCCTTCTAAAATTATCCCAGCTTTTTCCATGGATTTTTTCCTTTCTTACATTCCTATCGTAGTCAATTGCGAAACCAATAAATTTGCTAAATATTCTGACAATATATTCTGTGAGAAACCTTTTATGCCATGGAACGGAAACCATAAAAACATGAGGGCCATTGCCCGAATGTTTTTTGCCCTACTGGGTTCCGTGAAATGTTCGGCATATTGGTTTTTCACAGAATATATTGTCAGAATATTCTCACAGCTTAGAGTTTCGCAATTGCCTGCTTCATATCGTTAATCACTTTCCAGCTATTTATATATATTATAACAATCAAAATCACTGGTTGGCAACGTCTTATTTATTCCGGCGCATATTTGACTTTATAACTGAACGGTCATAACGGCCCGGACGGTGCCAGTATATGCCTTCTTTTGTTTAGAAACATCCCATCCCCAATTTTGCAAAAAACAGACAGATGCCGGACACCAAAGCGGGCAGAAGGAACATGTCCAGCTGGACTGTTACGGGCGTACTGACCTGCTTACAATGTAATTTCCTCATGCAGCCGGAAAGAATAAATCACCCTCTCCTTTACTCTCTTTCCTGTCAGCTGCTGCAATGCCCTTGCATAATATTCCAGCTGTTTCTGATACTTCTGCACCAGCTCTTTTCCGTCATCCACCCTGTCGGTCTTATAATCCGCCACAACGATTTCCCCTTCTTCTTCAAAATAAACGTCAATAATTCCCTGTATCAGTACCAGCTCGCCGTCTGGGAATTTTTCGTTCAATTCCTTGGCCGGAAGTCCCAGCACAAAGGGCTGTTCCCGGTAAAGGCAGCCTTTTTTTCCTGCCGCTGCCATACGTCTTGCCAGATTGGTGGAAAGAAATGCCTGAATTGACGGCACGGATAGGACTTGGGCATATTCTGTGCTAAGCATCCCATCCTGTATCATTCTCTTTATCTGTTCTTCCACTGGTTCTGCCTCTTCCCTAAAATCCATTAATTCCATTACTTTATGGAAAGCGGTTCCCCTTCCGGCGCCTCCCAGGCTTTCCTCCCCCTTCATAAACTTGGGTATATAGGGTATAACATTTTCCTCCTCATAAAGCCGGAAAGAAAAATCTTGTTCTTCCGTCTGTCCCGCTTTTTTCAATTCCGACACTGTAGTCTTCGTATACAATTCCGCTAAATTGCTGTGTTTATAGGGCCAGGTAAAAATATTCGACATATTTGTCATCAACTCACTGTCCGCATCGGTCAATGGGCTGGAGCATTCCAATCTTTTCCGCAAGCCTTCCGCCATTATCTGTTCCCTTACTTCTGTCCCCATAAAATACTCATCGCCGATGATTTTGATTTCCAGCCGGGCATCTTTGCCGTTCCAATTCTCCGGCTCCGTTTCCGTTTTCCGTCCGGCTTCCTCAAAACGCTCCGTTTCTCCCGGCATCCCCGCAGCGGTTTTCTGTCCTGGCACTTCCAGTCCATATGCTTCCATAAGAGAGAGGAATGCCGGGTGGACTGCCAGTGCGGGAAGGAGAAAATCCAGGTAGCTTCCTGCCCCGGCCAGTTCCCCATACAAAAGCTGACTGTCTTTTGGCCGCATAGCTGCCGGAATCAGCATGGCCAGCTTCTTTTCCGGCTTGTCAATCAGCCCTGTCAGAATCAGCTTTTCCTTTGCCCGGGTCAGTGCTACATACAATATCCGCAGTTCCTCCCCAAGATTGTCAAGGCGCATTTTTTCCGCGATGATGTTTTTGCGTATGGTTCTTCCCTGCAGCCTGCGTTCCACATCCACATAATCTACTCCGATGCCCATATCCACATCAGCAATCATTTTCCCGTTTATATCCTGCATATTGAATTTCTTCCCAAGCCCGCAGACAAAACAGATTGGAAATTCCAGTCCTTTGCTCTTATGAATGCTCATAATCCGGACCACATCCGCATTTTCATCCAGAATATTGGCCTCCCCATAGTCCACATCATACTTTTCCAGCTGCTCCATATATCGTATAAAATGAAACAATCCGTAATAACTGGTCTGCTCAAAATCAACCGCCTTTTCCAAAAGCATCTGCACATTCGCCCGCCTCTGCCCGCCTCCCGGCAGCGCGGAAACATAGTTCAGATAGCCCGTCTGTGTGACGATATCCTGCAAAAGCTCATGGATGGGCATATACACCGTTTTATCTCTATATTCCTCCAAAAAATGCAGAAAAGCCTTCACTTTATCCCGCAAACCCGCCTTTTCCGGAGAATTTTCCTGCACCGCAGGAAGATTCTCCTTCCCAAAATCCTTCAGGCAGTCATACAAGCTCTTTTTCCGTTCTTTTTCCGCTCCCCTTATCCACGCTATTTCTTCATCCGAAAAACCGCCGAAGCAGGACTTCAATACACCGAACAGCGGAATATCCTGCCCCGGATTGTCCAGCACCCGCAGCAGCTGCAAAATCGTCCGTATTTCCTTTGCCGCAAAATACCCTGTTTTGGACAGCACATGGGAAGGAATTCCCTCTTCCTTCAAAATACTCTTAAAATCCTCATCCCAGCCGGCATTGGTCCGAAGCAGTATAACAATATCCTTATAGGAAGCCTTCCGCAGCTTTCCTGTTGCCTTATCCGTTACCGGAAAATGCCCTACAAGCTCCTTGATGCGCTTTGCCGCCGCATAAGCTTCCCTCTGTCTGCCGGACAGTCCTTTTCTCCTAGTCTGTCCCCAATCTTCCGGGCTTTCCTTTTCCGTTTCTTCCTGCTCCCGGGCCGTATTCTCCGCCCCTTCCCCGTTCTCCGTTTCCGGCGCTTCTTTCTGCACCAGCAGAAATTCTGTATCGTTTACCGGGCATTCCTCCCCTCCATCATGGTCCGGATATAACGCTCCCGGATAAAGAGCCGCTTCCCTGTCATATTCCACGCCGCCAAGCCTTCTTCCCATAATCCGGGAAAAAATAAAGTTTACGCTGTCTAATACCTCCCTCCTGCTGCGGAAATTCTTATGCAAATCAATCCGTTTTCTTTCCCCTCCGTCTTTCCCGTATGTTTCGTATTTCTCCATAAAAATTTCCGGCCTTGCCAGACGGAACTTGTAAATGCTCTGCTTTACATCC
>DNJW01000208.1:0-183 GCA_003488965.1 Lachnospiraceae bacterium
TCATTTTGAATTGTGCGGCTGGTCGGAAACAAGGGTTGTGGCAGTATTTACGATAATTACCGCAATGCTTTGTCTGGCATCGCTTTGTCTGGGAATCTGAAAAACAGTGTTCTTCCCATTAGTGAGTTGTGCTGCTGCGGATCAGCGGAATAGAAATTATCAATCGGCTATTTGTGCCGGAGC
>DNJW01000208.1:527-5518 GCA_003488965.1 Lachnospiraceae bacterium
GACGCAAATTTGAGATTTGCGTCGTCCCGTCGCGCAAACGCTCCGGAACGGAGATTGGTATGGAACTGGAAAATAAAAAGGTTTTAGTAATCGGAACAGGAATCAGCGGAATAGGGGCAGCCAGGCTTCTTTCGGAAGTAGGCGCCCTTCCGGTCATTTATGACGAAAATGAAAGGACGGCAAAGGATGAAGTGCGTAAAAAACTTCCGGAGAATATAAGGGCGGAAGTACTTGCAGGAAATCTGCCGGAGAGTGTGACAAAGGAAATTGTTCTGGCCGTGCCCAGTCCGGGAGTGCCGACGGATACGGGGCTTGTAAAAAAACTGAAGGAAAGAGGAATTCCCATCTGGGGAGAACTGGAACTGGGATACCGTTATGCCAGAGGAAGGCTGGCAGCCATTACCGGAACAAACGGAAAGACAACAACGACTACGCTGGTCGGACAGATGATGAAAGCATATTATGATTCCGTATATGTGGTAGGAAATATCGGGGCCCCGTATACGGAGGCGGCGCTTATGTCGGGGAAAGAAACGGTAACGGTGGCGGAGGTCAGCAGTTTCCAGCTGGAGACAACCGAGGACTTCAGACCCCATGTATCCGCTATTTTAAATATTACGCCAGACCATTTGAACAGGCACCACAGCATGGAAAATTATGTGGCAGTAAAGGAAAGGATAGCGGCAAAACAGACAAAAGAAGACATATGCGTATTGAATTATGAAAATGAATATACAAGAGAATTCGGCGGCAGATGCCCGGCGAAGACAGTATATTTTTCATCCAGACGGCAGCTGGAAGACGGGCTGTATCTTGAGGGAGATGAAATTTACATGGCGCAGGCAGGTGCGGCAAAGAAATTAATGGATATCCATGAAATGAACCTGGTCGGTCTGTGCAACGTGGAAAATGTCATGGCGGCCATTGCCATTGCTTTTCACATGGGACTTCCTATGGAAAAAATATTGGATACTGTCAGACAGTTTAAAGCAGTAGAGCATAGGATAGAATTTGTGGCTACGAAAAACGGGGTGGATTATTATAACGATTCCAAGGGAACCAATCCAGATGCGGCAATTCAGGGAATCCGTGCCATGAGCAAGCCCACAGTCCTGATTGGCGGTGGCTATGATAAACAAAGCAAATATGATGAATGGATAGAAGCCTTTGAAGGAAAGGTAAAGTGCCTTGTCCTGATTGGGCAGACTGCGGAAAAAATAGAGGATTGTGCCAGAAAGCACGGCGTGGAGAATATAGTCCGGGCGGACAGCTTTGACGAAGCCTTGCGCATTTGTACACAGAGGGCAGAGAGCGGGGATGCAGTACTGCTTTCTCCTGCCTGCGCAAGCTGGGGAATGTTTCCTAATTATGAGGTCAGAGGCAATCTGTTTAAGGATTATGTAAACAGGCTGTGAAAGGAGTGGAAAAATGGTGGAAAGGATAAAGAAAAAACCGGCGGAAAATTATTTTGATTATAGCCTGCTGTTTATTGTTTTATTTTTGCTTGGGTTTGGACTGGTAATGATATATTCTACCAGTTCTTATGAAGCGAATATGCAGGGACATAATTCTACTTTCTATTTAAGAAAGCAGGTGCTGGCTACCATAATCGGGCTGGCGGCGATGATTGTGGTGGCTAATATACCGTATCACTTCTGGGAACGTTTTGCCATGCTGGCATATTTCGGTTCAGGCGCGATGATTCTTATGGTGCTTATTCCGGGACTGCAGTATACGGCAAACGGCGCTACCAGATGGATAAGAATCGGCGGATTGACTTTACAGCCCGCGGAGGTGGCGAAAGTCGGCATGATTCTGTTTCTTGCCAGTCTTGTCTGCCGGATGGGAAGAAGAATCCGTACAACGAAGGGTTTTTTCACGGTTCTTTTGATACCGATGCCGATTTGCCTTATGATTTGGAAGATTACAAATAATATGAGCTCCGCTATCATTGTTTTCGGAATTGCAGCGCTGATGCTGTTTGTGGCAAGCCCCGAATATAAGAAGTTTATTATTCTGGGTGCCGGCGGACTGGCGGTTATAGCAGCGTTGGTTTTCTTTATTTCCCAGGCGGCAGCTTCCGAAAATATGGGATTTAGAAGCGAACGTATTTTAGCCTGGCTGAATCCGGAAGCACATGCCAGCGACAAAGGGTTTCAGACACTGCAGGCATTGTATGCCATAGGTTCCGGCGGTATTTTGGGCAAAGGACTTGGGCAGAGCATGCAGAAGCTTGGTTTTTTGCCGGAGGCGCAAAACGACATGATTTTTTCTATTATCTGCGAGGAACTGGGGCTTTTCGGAGCGATAGCGGTAATTCTTATGTTTTTACTGCTTATCTGGAGATTCATGGTGATTGCCAACAATGCAGCCGATTTGTTCGGCGCTCTGCTGGTAGTAGGAGTTATGGGACATATTGCCATCCAGGTGATTCTGAATATTGCCGTTGTAACCAATACCATACCCAATACCGGGATTTCCCTGCCGTTCATCAGCTATGGAGGGTCTGCGGTGCTGTTTCTTTTAATAGAGATAGGTCTTGTTTTGAGTGTGGCAAAGGGGATAAGGTTAAAGGATACCTGATGTTTTTCCGGCTGGCAGGAATGCTGCAATGAAAAGGACAAGGTACATTTGAAGTAAAATTGCCATATATATAAAATAGGTTATGGTTTAAAAAATCGGTTTAGAAGGTGAATCATTGGATTCTATTTATATTTATGGCGGAAATTATTTAAGAGGAGAAACGAGGATACAAGGCTCGAAAAATGCGGTATTGCCGATTCTTGCGGCATCTTTGCTGATCAGAGGAACTTGTGTGATAAAGAACTGCCCCCGCATTGCGGATGTATATCATATGCAGAATCTTTTACAGGAACTGGGGTGTCTGGTATCCTGGGCGGGAAATACAGTTACTGTAAATGCCTTTCATGTGAACGATAACAGAATGAATGGGGAATCGGTAACGCGAATGCGTTCTTCCGTCATGCTTCTGGGCGCGATGCTGGGAAGGCTGGGAGAAGTGACAATGGCATACCCCGGCGGCTGTGTGATTGGCAGACGGCCTATCGATATCCATCTAAAGGCATTAAGAAAGATGGGAGTGGAGATAGAAGAACAGGAGCAGATGTTTACGGCAAAGGCCAAAGAGCTGGAAGGGGCAGATTTAGAACTTCCTTTCCCCAGCGTAGGGGCTACGGAAAATGTGATTTTGGCTTCCGTTACGGCAAAGGGAACCACTGTTTTAAGAAATGCTGCAAAAGAGCCTGAAATAGAAGCGTTGTGCGGGTTCCTCAAAGAAGCGGGAGCGGACATAGAAAACAAAGCTGACGGCAGTCTGGTTATTCAGGGAGTGGAGGAATTGCATGAAGCGAAGTACACGGTGCCTGCGGACCGGATTGTAGCCGGAACATATCTGGCGGCAGTTTTGGCGGCAGGAGGAAGCGTATTTCTGGAAAATGCCCCTGCAAAGCAGCTGGAAGCAATGCTGGCCGTTGCGGAGGAAATGGGAGGCTGTGTAACGGTAAACGAAGAAGGCATCGGCATAGATGTGATTCATAGGCTGCGGGCCGTTCCTTATCTGAAAACGGAAGTATATCCCGGATTTCCCACTGACCTTCAGTCGCCCCTGATGGCCGGGCTGGCAGTGGCGCAGGGGCAGAGCCTTATTGAGGAAAGCATCTTTGAAAACCGTTTCCGTATCGTAGGAGATTTACAGCGGATGGGGGCCGATATTGAGATTGTAAAAAATAAAGCCTATATCAACGGCGTGGATGTACTGAAGGGAACGGAAGTGGAAGCAGAGGAACTAAGGGGAGGTGCGGCCCTGGTAGTGGCCGGGCTGGCGGCAGAGGGAAAAAGCATAGTAAAGAACAGACACTTTATTGAAAGAGGATATGAAAATATTTGCAAAGATTTAAGAAATCTGGGTGCGGATATTGGTTTAGGGTAGAATATATGGACGGCAATGAGAAGGAAGAAAAGAAAATAGCAAAGCAGCCTGTAAAGAAAGCACCGAAGGAGACAAAGGGGAAGAGCAGTGTTTCCAAATCCAAAAGGATTTCTGAGCAGAAAAAGAATGCTGGAAAGAACAGTGAAAATCCAGAAAGAAGAGTTTCTGCCGGAAACCGGAAAAAGACAGGGAAAACCAGAAATCCTAACTTGCGTCTGATAAAAAATGGGGATTTGCCGGTAAAAGGGGAAAAACCGGAGGAAAAGGAAAAAACAAGGCAGAAGGAAAAGCCGGAAGAAAAGAAAAAGCTGGAAGAAAAGAAAAAGCCGGTACAAAAAGAAAAGCCGGAAGAAAAGAAAAAGCCGGTACAAAAGGAAAAGCCGGTACAAAAGGAAGAACCGGAAGAAAAGAAAAAACCGGTACGGAAGGAAAAACCGGAAGAAAAGAAAAAACCAGAACAAAAAGAAAAACCGGAAGAAAAGGAAAAAAAGGTACAAAAGGAAAAGCCGGGAGGAAAGAGAAGACCGGAGAAAAAGGAAAAGCCGGTAAAAAAGAAAAAAAAGGTACAAAAAGAAAAACCTGAGCAAAAGAAAAAACAGGAAAAGGGAGAAAGACCGGAAGACAAAGAAAAGCCGGAAGAAAAGGAGAAACCGGAGAAGAAGGGAAAGCCGGAAGAAAAAGAAGAACCGGAAGAAGGAACGGAAGGAAAAGAGAAACCGGAGAAGAAAGAAAAGCCGGAAGAAAAAAAGAAGCCGGGGAAAAAAGAAAATCAGAAAAAGAAAATAAAAGGAAAAGAGAAACGAAAGGAAAATAAGAACTCAGAGCAGAAAAAAACACAGAAAACGAAATCTGCAAGAGGGAAAGGCAAGGCCGGTTATCGGGAACCGCTGGAATTAGGGGAATGGTTTATCCAGCATAAGAGTCTGCTGATTATCGGCCTGACGGTTTTTGCATTTTTCATACTTCTTATCAGTATTTACCATTACATAACAACCGCTTATGAAGTGACAACTGTATATGTGGACGGCAATATCCATTATAC
>DNJW01000208.1:5826-6071 GCA_003488965.1 Lachnospiraceae bacterium
TGTGGACGGCAATATCCATTATACGAACGAGGAAATAATGGACATGGTAATGGAGGGAAGATATGGGAACAATTCATTGTATCTTGCTATGAAGTATAGGGATAAAGGAATTGAAGGCGTACCTTTTGTGGAGAAAATGGATGTGAATATTCTTTCGCCCAACACCATCCGAATCAGCGTATATGAGAAGGCTTTGGCAGGATATGTGGAATATCTCGGAAGGTATATGTATTTTGACAGGGACG